>DASQLK010000019.1:0-3510 GCA_035630055.1 Methyloceanibacter sp.
CGCATGCTGCGTCAGGCGGACATGTATTCGCGTGACCGGCTGCACGACATCGACGATCTATCGAATCGCCTGTTGCGGCTCCTGTCGGGTGAGTTCACGACGGCGGCGTCGGGGACGCTGCCGCAGGATACCATCCTCGTCGCCCGCACCATGGGTCCGGCCGAGCTTCTCGATTACGACCGCCAGCGGCTGCGTGCGCTCGTGCTGGAGGAGGCGGGCGCCACGAGCCATGTCGCTATCGTGGCGCGGGCGCTCGGTATCGTCGCGATCAGCCAGTGCAAGGGGGTCGTGGAGGCGGTCGAGTCCGGCGATGCGGCGATCGTCGATGCGGAAACCGGCGAGCTGCATGTGCGCCCGACCCAGGAGGTCGTCTCCGCCTATGCCGACAAGGTTCGTTTCCGCGCGCGCAAGCAAGCCCAATACAGCGCGCTCCGCACCGTTCCGGCCCAGACGCTGGACGGGGAGCGCATCGCGCTTCACATCAATGCCGGTCTTCTTTTCGATCTGCCGCACCTCAATCAGTCGGGCGCCGACGGCATCGGCCTTTTCCGCACCGAGCTGCAGTTCATGATCGCGGCGACCTTCCCGCGGCTCGAGCAGCAGACGCGTCTTTATAAAGCGATCATCGATGCGGCCGGCGACCGCCCGGTAGTGTTCCGCTCCCTCGACGTCGGCGGCGATAAGGTGCTGCCCTATTTCCGCGCCGGGCAGGAGGAAAATCCGGCCATGGGCTGGCGCGCGATCCGCATGGCGCTGGACCGCCCAGGCCTGTTCCGAACCCAGATGCGGGCGCTGCTTCGCGCCGCGCATGGGCGCGAGCTCCGCATCATGCTGCCGATGATCGCCGACGTGAGCGAGTTCCGCGCCGCGCGGGGGCTGATCGACCGCGAGGTCGCCATGCTCAAGCGCCATGGCCGTCCCGAGCCAAAGCGTCTCCTGGTGGGGGCCATGGTCGAGGTGCCGGCACTGCTTTGGCAGCTCGACCGTTTGTTCGAGGAGATCGACTTTGCGTCCGTCGGGTCGAACGATCTCGTCCAGTTCCTCTTCGCGGCGGACCGCGGCAATGTCCGCGTCGCGGATCGGTTTGATTCCTTAAATCCGTCGGCCTTGAAGGCGCTGTCCTCGATTGTCGAGGCTGCGGGCAGGCATGACGTGCCGCTGACCCTTTGCGGCGAGATGGCGGGGCGGCCGCTGGAAGCGATGGCGCTCATCGGTCTCGGTTTCCGTTCGGTTTCGATGGCGCCGGCCTCGGTGGGACCCGTGAAGGCGATGATCCTGTCGCTTGATGCGAGCGAGCTCAAGCAGCGGCTCGACGAGCTCTTGCAACAGGATTGCCGGTCCATCCGCCCGGATTTGAGGAATTTTGCGGCCGAGAAGGGCGTGCAAATATGACACGCGCTCCCGCGACAGCGAACCGGCCGGTCTCCAACTCTTGCCAAGTCGAGATCGATAAGCTTGTCTTAAGGGACGATCGTTGGATGTGGGATCGGCTAAGCGATGGCAATGGAGCCGCGCCGAGGACACCCGCCTCCGGACGCTCCCGACAGGCGGCGGCGCTTGCATATTCACGGGATTACGGAAATGCCAGCCAGCTATGATGCTGAGGTGGCAGAGCTGTTTCGCGACCTGCGGGCCGCGAGCAATATGTCGGAGGAAGACCTCGCGGCAACGCTCTCCACGCGCGTCGAAGTGGTGCAGGCGCTCGAGCAGGGCGCGCTGTTCGCCCTGCCGCCTTGGACTGAAACCTGCCGCGTCGTGACGGGCTACGGCACGTTGCTCAATCTCGATGTTCGCCCGCTGTTGCGGCGGATTTATGCTCAAATCGAAGCAGGCATCGTCGAGCTGCGCCCAAAGGCTATGCCCGACCTTCCGGTGATGCCGCAAACGCAAGACGCAGATTTCGAATTTCCCGAGACGGCGGGAGAGCCCATGCTGCCGCAAGGCGCGCCGCAACCTCCCGAACCGCCGGCCTGGCCGGAGCCGCCGCCGTTGGCGCCGGACCGCCGGGCAGAGCCGCGGCAGGGAAGTGGGCGGCCCAATCAACCGTCACCCCAGCCGAATCAGGCCTATCCGCAGCAGCGAAGCCAACCAGGTCAAGCCCCCCGGCCGCAGCAGCCGTTCCCACAAGCACCGCAATTCCAGCAGCCTTACCCGACACAGCAACAACGGCCCCCATCATCGCCGCCGCCTTACGCCCCGCAACAGTCCGCACCGGGGCAGCAGGCATTCCGGCAACAGCCGCCCACGCCGCCAGCCGCACCGCCGCAACCCTATGGCAATGCGCCACGACAGACCCCCGCGTCAGCGCCGGTCGCGAATGGCCGGGACGTGACCGCGCCGGCGGCGCCCGAGGAAAAAGCGCCGCGGCGCGGACTTCTGAAATGGGGCATCGTGGCGCTCGTTGTCTCGGCCGCCGTCTTTGGGCTATGGCTGTTCTTGGGAGATGCGTCGGAGCCGCCGCGCCCGAAAGCGGGCGACCAAGCTCCGCAATCGACCGACACTGCGCCCGATCCAGACGATCCGCGTAGCCGCAAGACCGATCGTCTGCCGAGCCCCTTCTAGCTGGCTTCAATCCCGTCATGAGCACGATTCCAACTGAGAAGCTCGACAAGCTTGTCGCACGCTGGGAAAGCGTCCAGGCGACGCTTGCGACGAGTCCGGACCAGGAAACATATGTGCGCTTGTCGCGAGAATTTGCCGAACTCGATCCGATCGTCGCCATCATCGCTGCGCTGCGTAAAGCCAAGCGCGAGCGGGATGAGCTGGAGCAGATTGTCAACGATACCTCCTCGGACGACGCGATGTCGGCGCTTGCGCAGGAGGAGTTCGACGTTCTCGGAGGGCAGATCGAGCAACTCGATCGCGAGCTCAAGGTGCAGCTGCTGCCGAAGGATTCCGCGGACGAGAAAAGCGCGATCCTGGAAGTGCGTGCCGGCACCGGCGGCGAGGAGGCTGCGCTCTTCGCGGGCGATCTCTTCCGCATGTATCAGCGCTATGCCGACCAGCACGGCTGGAAGGTGAATGTGCTTTCGGCGAGCGAGTCGGCGACCGGCGGCTATAAGGAGATCATCGCCAACGTCTCCGGCAAGGGCGTGTTCGCCCGCATGAAGTTCGAATCCGGCGTTCATCGCGTGCAACGCGTTCCGGATACGGAAGCGCAAGGGAGAATCCACACGTCGGCGGCGACGGTGGCGGTGCTGCCCGAAGCCGAAGATGTCGACGTTAAGATCGATGACAAGGATCTCCGCATCGACGTCTTCCGCGCGAGCGGCCCAGGCGGCCAGTCGGTCAATACGACCGACAGCGCGGTCAGGATCACGCATATGCCGAGCGGGCTCGTGGTCAGTCAGCAGGACGAGAAATCCCAGCACAAGAACCGGGCGAAGGCCATGAAGGTTTTACGGGCGCGGCTCTACGACCTGGAGCGCGGCAAGCTTGATGCCGAGCGCGCCGCGGACCGGCGCACGCAGATCGGAAGCGGCGATCGTTCGCAGCGCATCCGCACCTATA
>DASQLK010000020.1:0-11556 GCA_035630055.1 Methyloceanibacter sp.
GTCAGGCCCTCCTTGAGGCAAAGCTGAAACCAGTCGCGGCATGTGACGCGGTCGCCGCTCCAATTGTGGAAAGATTCGTGCGCGATGACGCCGTCGATCGAGCCATAGTCGGCGTCGCTCGCCGTGTCGGGGCGGGCCAGGATGAGCTTGTCGTTGAAGACGTTGAGGCCCTTGTTCTCCATCGCGCCCATGTTGAAGTCGCTGACCGCGACGATGTTGAAGACATCGAGATCGTATTCGCGGCCGAAGCGCTCCTCGTCCCAGCGCATGGAACGCTGCAGCGACTGCATGGCCCAGTCGCAACGGTCCTCTTTGCCCCGCTCCACATAAATGTTGAGCGCGACCTCGCGGCCAGACATGGTCGTGAAGCTGCCCGACACGGAGGCGAGGTCGCCACCGACCAGAGCAAAAAGGTAGGACGGCTTCGGAAAGGGGTCGTGCCAGACGGCATAGTGCCGGCCGGTGCCCTCGATCTCACCTTGCTCGACCGGATTGCCGTTGGACAAGAGCACGGGGGCCTCGTCACGGTCCGCCTCGATGCGCACGGTGTAAACGGCAAGCACGTCGGGCCGGTCGATGAAATAGGTGATGCGGCGGAAGCCTTCGGGCTCGCACTGCGTACAGTAAGTCGCGCGCGAGCGGTACAGCCCGGAGAGGGCGGCGTTCGCTTCCGGATCGCAGACAGTGATCGTCTCGAGCGTGAAAGGTAGCTGCGGCACCTCGCGAATGGTCAAGGCTGCGTCGCTCACCTCGTAATCCGACGGTGACAGAGTCTTGCCATCGAGGGTGATGCGGATCAGCCGGAGATTTTCGCCGTCGAGAACGAGCGGGCGGCTGCTTGAGGCTTTAGGATTCGGCCGCAGGCGCAGTTTCGCCGTCACACGCGTTGCGTTGGGATCCAGCGCGAAGGCGAGTTCGACTTCCTCGATGAGGTAATCGGGCGGCGTATAGTCCCTGAGGAATTTCGGCGTACGCGGCGCAACATCGTTCATGCCCCGCTCATAGTGCGCCATGCGGGGGAAGCCAAGGGCGGGCGCTTGCGGCCTCTAGTCTGAGATCTCGCTCAGGACGCGGCGGGCCAATTGCGCGAGCTTGGTCATGTCCTCGCTCAGGTTCTCAGGCTCTTCCTCGGCATGCTGCGCGAACTGCTCCAGCATCTTCATGAACACGGGCGCGCGCACGATGACTTGCGCTTGATGCTCGATGCGGTAGGGATCGAGATCGTATTCCGCGCCGGGGACGCGCCAGCCGCCCCAATCCCGCTCACCGGTCACGACCATCGGGTGCGAGCCGGGGTAGGGGTGATGGCCGCATTGCTCCGCGCTCTTCCAGCGGTTCTGCCCGCGAATGATGCGCCATTGCGAATGCAGCTCGGCGCTGCCGTTCAGCAGGGCGATGGATTCTTCCTCGAGCTCTTCCTGGGCGAACTCGCGACCCATGCCGCAGTCATAGGCAATTTTAATGGGTTCGTCGCAGCCCCGAACCCATTTCGGCACGACGCCCTCGACATACGCCCAGGTGCCGACGGGCTTCACAAAAACCCGTTGCGACTTGTGGAATTTCGCCTTCGCCATCGTCGACGCCTCTACCTGCACCACGCTTTTGGCCCGAAACTAGGGCGCAAATCTTAAGAATCACTCGGCTGAATGCGCACACCAGGGCAACCCGGAGCGTTGCGGCGGCGTTACCGAAATATGAAGGGGGAATTGTCGGAAAAGCGCGGATATCATGCAGAAAAGGCAAGGCAGGGCACTGTCACGCTCAAGACCCCAGCGCGGCGTTGGGTCTTCATCGCCGGGCTTGTCGGCGCGGTGCTGCTTGTGCTTCTGCTAGGCCTTGCAGGTTAGTCGGCGGGCGAGGGAGCAGACATCATGACGGAGCGCGCCTTGCCGACCGAGCCCAGGCTGTTTCTGCCGGGGCGCAAGGCCTTGCTGTTTATCGCGGGTGCGGTCCTGCTCGCGCTCGGCGCCGCGCTCTATCTCCGCTACGGCATCATCCAGAACACCCCGATCGGGCTCGCCTGCGAGGCGGGCGAAGCGAGCCTGACCTGCGACGTGCGTCTCGCCGTCATCCTTCTTTTTATCCGGAGCGTGTTTGGGTGGACCGCCCTGATCGCCGCGGCGGTCAATCTTGTGCGCCCCAACGCCGTCGTGTTCGGGATCGGTCTCGTGGCGGCGGCGATGGGACTCGTCCTATACAACACGAGGCTGTCGGCGCTGGCTGTCCCGCTGCTTCTGCTCAGTCTTGCACGGGCCGCGCCCGAACGGTCGTAAGACCGAGGAGCACAAGCAGAAGCGAAAGCCAGACCGCCTGCCAGTTCGCCGCGCTTTCGTTGACGACGATGAAGATGGCGCTGCCGCATAACGTTGCCGCAATCGCGAGCTCCGCTGCGCCTGGGACCGCGGCCGCATTGGCACGGTTGCCGAAGGCGACGATCGCCAGAGAGACGATCGCTGCCGTGAGCGGCGCCAGGGGGAAGTCCTTGTAGCGAGGGTCGAACACGAGCCCGAGGGCGACATGGATCGCTGCCACGACCGTGGCGGCAAGTAGGACGACAAGGATGCGCTCCGGCCAGTGCCGCTGCCTCGCCAGACGGGAGTTGAGCGCCGCCGCTAGACCGTAGAGCGGTTCACCCCGCGCAACGGAATAGGCCGCAACGCCGGGCAGCACGACAGCGAGCACAAAAAGCAAGACGGAGCGGAATCGGTCGCCAAGCTCCGGACTTTCCATCGGCAGGTTGATCCCGGCCCAGCCGGCAACAAGGCCGGCCGTCAGCGCGATCAGGGCCACCGCGCCGCTGTTCGCCGTGTCGACCTTACGGGCGGATGCTCCCAGCCAGCCCGAAAGGAAGACATAGAAGGCTACCGCGATCCCAACGGCGGCAATGAGCCGCCAATACGGCTGGTTCGACACGGGCTCGCCAAACTGGAACTTGGCTTCGCGCGTGTGCGCGCTGAACAGGCCCCAGTAGCCGCCAACGGTCCCTTCCAACAGGCGCTTCCAGGGCTGGTCGTAGGCCTCGATCAGATTGACTTTCCAACCCTCCTTCGCAGCCGCCGCCGCAACCCCCTCCAGCACCAGTGCCTGGTTGGCCGGGGAGGGAAGCGCGCCATCGCGCATCCTGCCGGCGCTCGGCCAGCCCACTTCCCCAATCAGAATCTCGTGGTTCGGAAATTCCGCCTGCACCTCAGCGCGGATGTCGCGTACGTGCGCCAGGGCCTCGGTGGCTCGAACCGGCTCGTCCTCCCAATAGGGCAGGATGTGAATGGTGATGAAGTCCGCCGCCTCGGCGAGCTCCGGCGCCTTGAGCCAGAACTCCCAGACATCGGCATAGGTGGTCGGCTGCTTGGCGCGGTCCCGCACCTCTTTGAGGTAAGACTTGATCCGGGCAGGACCGAGCTCGCCGCGAAGAAGCGTCTCGTTGCCGACGATGAGGGCGCGAACGGTATCCGGATACACTCGCGCAAGCCGGAGGCCGTCCTCGATCTCGCGGCGGTTCTCAGCGAGCGAGCGGCCAATCCAGATTCCCTGAAGGACGGTCAGCCCGTGTTTACGGGCGAGCTTGGCGACGGCGGCCTGCGGGCCGCGGGAGGAGTAGGTGCGGACGCAAGACGTCACCTTGGCGAGCTGCGCGAGGTCTGCGTCAACCTGCCGCTCCGGTATCGCCAAGTGGGGCATGAATGGGGCCTGCTCCCCCCGGAAGGGCGCGTAGGAGAGACAGTTGAGACGGTCACCGGCCGCAAGCGACGCCTTGGGAAGCGGCACGGGCCGGCCCGCGCCATACCAAACCAGGGAGATGACGGCGGCCACCAAGGCGAACAGGAGGAGGGAGCGGATCATAGGACTTCTTTAAGGCGGGGGAGCGAGGAATAGCAGGACGAACCGATCCTTGGGAAACTGATCCCGCTAGCGGGAGTTCAGTCAAAGTGATAAATGGAATCGCTGCCGTCGAGCTGCCAAAGTTTCTCTGTGTAATGAAAATATGAAGAACGAACCCCCCTCGCCGTTGAGCATGCGTTTCATGTGTCATGGCCGTCGCGCCGCCGCCGCCTTTTTCGCCGGCGGCTTTTTAATGGTCTCGGCTCAGCTGGCTGTCGCCCAGGAAGGCGAAGAGCAAAAGCCGCAGCAGCAAGGTCAAGAGCAGAAGGCTCCCGAGCAGAAGGGCGATCAGAAGGGCGATCAAAAGTCGCCTGAGCAAGCGGCCGCCGAACAGCAGGTCCGGGAGATTGCCGAGTACAAGGATGCCGCCGCCAAGCTTTCCCGCTCCGCCGGCTCAGCGGAGTGCGTGTGGGCCGGCCGGCGGGTCGCCAGCCTGTTGTGGCGTGACGACGTCGATACGGCGGGGCGCTACATGACCCTGTACGAGCGGTTCGGCTGCTCGTCGGAACATCTTAAGCTGGCGTTTCGTTGTGTCGTGAGACAAGGGCCGCTCGATCCAAAGGCACAGGACCGTTTGGCCGCGCGCGTGCATGGCTGCTGGATGGAGCCCGAGGAGCCGACTACGGCGGCTACCGAGTCAGCGACCGGTTCGTCGAAGGGTGGAACAATACCCAATTAAGAGCGTTAGGGACGAAGCCGCAGGGAACTCTGCGGGGGAAGCGCCAAAGGAGGACAGGGTGGTCTTGCTCTGTCTGAAAGAAATCAGAAATGCGCCGTGTAATCGTCTTAGGCATGGTCACCCTTGTGGCCTGTATCCACGCCATGGCGTGGTTCATCTCGCGTGACCATGTCTCGCCTCCAAGCGCAGGCATCCTAGAGAGCGTTTCCTTTTCTCCAATCAATCCAGCCGTCGATGGCGAAGTACACGGCACGACGGAAGACCAGATCAAGGCTGATCTGGAGGTGATTGCGCCGCATTCGCGAGCCATCCGTACCTACTCCTCCACGAACGGCATGGAGTTGGTCCCCGGGCTTGCTTCTAAGTACGGGCTCCGCGTCACCGTGGGCGCGTGGATCGACTCCGTCGAAGAGCAGAACGAGGCGGAGATCGAAAATGTGGTGGAACTCGCCAACACCTACCGCAACATCGACAGCGTCCTGGTCGGCAACGAAACGATCTATCGCAGCCAGACGCTGAATGGCGCCGCCAACGTCAAAGACCTCATCGAGAAGATTCAGCGCGTAAAGCGCCAGGTGTCGGTTCCCGTATCGACCGCCGAAGTTTGGGACATCTGGCTTGACCATCCCGAGCTGGTGTCAGCCGTTGACTACCTGGCTGTGCATATCCTGCCATACTGGGAAGGATTGCCCGGATCGAGCGCGGTGGATCACGCTCTCGACGTCTACCAGAAGCTCCGGCGCGCCTATCCTGGCAAGCGGATCGTCATCGCCGAGTTTGGCTGGCCGAGTGCCGGACTGAATCGGCTGGAGGCTGTGCCGGGCCAGCTCGCGCAAGCGAGCATCATCCGCGAGTTCGTCACGCGCGCGGAGGCCATGGGCATCGACTATTCGATCATCGAGGCGTTCGACCAACCCTGGAAGACCTTTGAAGGTAGCGTCGGTCCGTATTGGGGCATGTTCGACGCCGACCGGAACGCCAAGTTTGCGTTGGACGGCACGGTCGACGAGCCGAACTTCTACTTCAAGCTGATCACGGCGCTCGGGATCGGAATTCTGCTTTCCATCACGTTGTTCGGCATGCCGCAAGTCACCGCGCTGCAAGCTGGGGTGCTTGCCGCGACAGGCCACGCGATTGGCGCCTGGTCTGCCCATGTGGTCGACTATTGGGCGACCCACTATTTCGTCTTTGGCGCACAGCTCGCCATGTTCGTTGGCGCGCTCCTTCTCATCCCGCTCGTTCTCATCATGCGGCAGCGCATCGAGGAACTTGCGGCGATCGTGCTCGGCGTGCAGCCGCGGCGGCTGCTTTCAGCCGGCGCGCCAAGCCCGGCGACGGCTCCGATGGTCTCCATTCATATTCCCGCATATCGTGAGCCGCCGGAGATGCTGCGGCAGACGCTTGATGCGGTAGCGAAGCTGAACTACCCGAATCTCGAATGCATTGTCGTGATCAACAACACGCCCGATGCCAATATGTGGCGTCCCATCGAAGAGCATTGCCGCGAGTTGGGGCAGCGTTTCAAGTTCCTCAACGCTGAGAAACTGGAAGGCTTCAAGGCCGGCGCGCTCCGGCTTGCATTGCAGCATACCGCGGCGGAGGCCGAGATCATCGGCGTCATCGATGCGGACTACGTGGTCGATCAAGATTGGCTGCAGGACCTCGTTCCGGCCTTCGCAGATCCCACCGTGGGTCTAGTCCAGGCTCCGCAGGACCATCGCGACGGCCGCGAGACGCTCACGCAGGCCGCGATGAACCGGGAATATGCCGGCTTCTTCGACATCGGCATGGTGCAGCGGAACGAGGTCAACGCCATCGTTACCCACGGCACGATGTGCCTTATGCGCCGCGCGGCGCTAGAGGCCGCCGGCAACTGGTCCAGCGACACGATCGTCGAAGATACGGATCTCGGCCTGACATTGCTCGAACGGGGCTGGCGCTCCCACTACACGCAGCGCCGCTATGGCTGGGGACTGTTGCCTTCGGATTTCGCCGCTTACAAGAAGCAGCGGCATCGTTGGGCCTATGGCGGGGTGCAGCTCATCAAGAAGCATTGGCGCGCGTTCCTTCCCGGCGGCAGCCGCCTGGCACCGCAGCAGCGGGCAGCATTCCTTATCGGCTGGATGACATGGCTTGGCGCAGAAAGCCTCGGCGTGGTCGTCGCCCTTCTGAATTTGATCTGGATGCCGTTCGTGGCGTTCTACGGCATCGCCGTCCCCGAGTCGGTGCTCACGCTGCCGGTGCTCGCAACGTTCCTGGTCATGCTCGTGCATTTCATGGTGCTTTATCGCAAGAGGGTGAGGGCGCCGTTCTTTGCTTCGCTCGGCGCTGCGATCTCGGCGATGTCGCTCCAGCTTGCAGTGGGCCGCGCTGTCGGCGAAGGCATCATCAAGGACGGACTGCCGTTCGTTCGGACCGCCAAGGGCGGCGGGCTCGCGAACTGGACCGATAGTTTCCCCGCCTTCTGGGAAGGCGTGCTTGGCATCGCGCTGCTCGTAGGTTCGCTGACGCTCGCTTATACGAACGAGCAGCAAGTCCGCGAAGTGACCATCTTCAGCGTCGTCATGCTCGTGCAGAGCTTGCCCTTCCTCGCGGCTTTCGCCATCGCGCTGTTCGAACGGTCCTCGTTCAATGAGTTCGCGACGTGGCGCCGGCTCGGCCGAGGCGTCATCGAGGCGCCGAGCCTTCCCACAGGCCCTGCGGGCGGAGAAGGCCCGGTCGCCGGCGGGGGGCCTGTGCCGGTCCCGCAGGCGACACCTTCAGGACCGGAAATCTGACGCCCGTATCGGCGTAGTTCAGTCCAATCGCACGTTGCGCAGGCGCAGCGCATTGCCCACCACGGACACTGACGACAGGCTCATGGCCGCCGCAGCGACAATCGGCGACAGCAGAAGGCCGAACGCCGGATAGAGAATGCCTGCCGCGAGCGGCACACCGACGGCATTATAGAAAAACGCGAAGAACAGATTCTGCTTGATGTTGCGCATCGTGGCGCGGGCGAGCGTGACGGCGCGGCCGACGCCACGGAGGTCTCCCTTCAGTAAGGTCAGGCCTGCGCTCTCCATCGCCACGTCGGCACCCGTGCCCATCGCGATGCCGACATCGGCCTTGGCGAGCGCGGGGGCATCGTTGATGCCATCGCCGGCCATCGCCACGGTTCGCCCCTCCCGTTGCAGCGTTTCAATCAGTGCGAGCTTGTCTTGCGGTTGCAGCCCGGCATGAACTTCATCGATGCCAAGCTCCCGCGCGACGGATTGGGCGGTCGTGGAATTGTCACCTGTCGCCATCACGATGCGCAGTCCGAGCGCATGCAGCCTGGCGATCGCCTCTGCGGCGGATGGCTTGATGGTATCGGCCACGGCGACGATACCGGCCAATTTGCCATCAATGCCGAGGAACACGACCGTCTCGCCCTCACGCCTGCGATCCTCGGCCGGCCGTTCCAGCGGGGCGACATCAATCCCGACATCCCGCATCAATTCGGCATTCCCAAGAAGGATGGTGCGTCCCGTGAGCACGCCTCTCACGCCCCGGCCCGTGACGGCTGCGAAGTCCTCGATCTTCGCGACATCCAAGCCGCGTGCCTCCGCGCCGGCAAGCACGGCCTCGGCGAGGGGATGCTCGCTGCCGGCTTCCAATGCTGCGGCGAGGCCGAGCACCTCGTCCGCCTGGAATCCCGGCGCGGCCTGCACATCCGTCAGGCGCGGCTTGCCCTCGGTCAGCGTGCCGGTCTTGTCGATGACGACGGTATCGACGGCTGCGAGGCGCTCCAAGGCGGCGGCATTGCGCACGAGCACGCCGCTCTGCGCGCCGCGGCCGGTGGCGACCATGATCGAGATGGGCGTCGCAAGGCCGAGAGCGCAGGGGCAGGCGATGATGAGCACGCTCACGCTGGCGACGAGGGCATAAGCGAGCTGCGGCGACGGACCCAATGTGTACCAGGCGATGAAAGCGAGCACGGCGACCAGGATCACGGCCGGGACGAAATAGGCGGAGACCGTATCGGCGAGGCGCTGGATCGGTGCGCGCGAGCGCTGCGCCTCTGCCACCATGTTGACGACCTGGGCGAGCGTGGTCGCCTGACCCGTGCGATCGACGCGCATGTCGAAGCTGCCGTTGCCGTTCAGCGTCCCGCCGGTGACGCGGTCGCCTTCGACCTTCTCCACGGGGACGGGCTCCCCGGTCAGCATCGATTCATCGACGGCGCTGCGGCCTTCGATGACGGTGCCATCAATCGGCACCTTGTCGCCGGGGCGCACGCGGAGAACGTCGCCAATCACTACCGAGGCGAGGGCCACGGTCTCGGTCTTGCCGGCGCCTGTTACGCGCAGGGCGGTCTTCGGGGCGAGGTCGATCAGGGCGCGGATGGCGCCGCCGGTGCGTTCGCGGGCGCGCAGCTCCAGGACCTGGCCGAGGAGAACCAGCGCAACGATGACGGCCGCCGCCTCGTAATAGACGGGCACGAGCCCATGGGCGTCGCGCATGCCGGCGGGGAACAGCTCGGGTGCGAGGGTTGCGACGAGGCTGTAGAGGAAGGCAGCGCCCGTCCCGAGCGCGATCAGGGTGAACATGTTGAGGCGCCAGGTGCGCAACGATTGGAAGCCGCGCTGGAAGAAGGGCGCCCCGGCCCAGAGCACCGCCGGAATGGCGAGGGCGAGCTTCAGCCAGGGCTGCGCCGCATGGGGCACGAAGGGCAGCACATTGATGCCAAGGACATGGCTGCTCATGTCGATCGCCGCGAGCGCCAGCGCCAACGGGGCGGCGACATAGAGACGGCGGGTGAAGTCCAGGAGCTCCGGGTTGTCCGTATCCTCGGGCGGGATGCCCATCGGCTCGAGCGCCATGCCGCAGATCGGGCAAGGGCCGGGACCCTCCTGCACGATCTCCGGGTGCATGGGGCAGGTGTAGAGCGTGCCTTGGGGCAGGGGCTCGGGCTCGCCCGCCTTGTCGAGATAGCGCGCCGGCTCCTTGGCGAACTTGATCCGGCACCCGTCCGAACAGAAGAAATAGGTGTGGCCGCCGTGGACATAAGATGGGCCGCCGGCATGGACGTCGACCGTCATGCCGCAAACGGGATCGACCGCCATATGGGACTCGATGCGGTTCACGCGTGCCGCCTTTCCAAAGGAGAAATCGTTATGACGCCGGCGCGACGCGGACCGCAACCTCGTTGCGGCGGAGGAAGGGGATGGTGAAGGGCGGATCGTAGAGCTGGGTAAACGGCTCTCCAACCGGCCGCCACGGGCTTTTTTGCAGGTCTGCGAGCAACGCGGCCTGCTTTTCCTTAAGGGCGCGTTCGCTCCAGCTGCCGGTGAACTGGAGCACCGCGACGGTTTCCGCTGGAACCTCTAGCAGCTTGACCCTTGGGTCGTTCGGCGCCGGCGCATCGTTCAAGGCGATCTTTGCGGGCAGGAAGAAGCGCATGGTCATGCTGTCGGTCGAGGGGCTGCTCATCGCCACCGGCGCCGTCATCGCAATCTGCCGGCCCTTGTCCATCGTCACGGGGGCGGTCATGGCGATGTCGCGCTTCTCCCGATTGCCGCCGAAAATGTACTTCGCCAGGATGAAGAAGGCCTGTTCGCTGGGTTTGCCCTTGCCGGTCGCGACGGTGGTCTCGGCGGCGACGCGGGGGCCATAGCGCCGGATCTCGAGGTCGCCCGCCCGCTCCACGACGTCGTAGGGCGGCTCTTCCGCGGTGCGGATGCCCACGACGGACAGTGCGGAGCCCAGGAGCTGGCCGATCTTCATTCTGTCGTCTCCGTTGCGATAAAGAAGCACCGCGAGCAAGGCGACGCCGGCCAATCCGAAGAGAACAAGCATCCGTTTGGTGGTCATGGGTCTCAACATGTAGGCGATAGGCGGGCGCGGCCCATAAGGAGTATATGGTCGTGGGGACACGCTGGGAGGAGGGGGGCGCCATGCGCCGGGAGACCGTTCTACTGACCGCCGCGTTGGTCTTGGCCGCCGGTACCGGCCTCAGCCTGGGCTACCTCCTCTGGGGCTGGCCGACCAATTGGTATGCTGTCGACGTCACCAAGCTTGGGCCGGGACCTGAAAACGACCTCATCCGGTATGGCCGCGAGCTCGTCATCGACACGCCCCGCCATATCGGGAGAGAGGCGGCCGACCCTTCGATGCGCTTTGCCGGCAACGACCTCGCCTGTCAGAGCTGCCACCTCAACGCGGGCCTGCAACCCTTCGGAGCGCCCTTCATCTCCACGTTCGCGACCTTCCCGATGATGGTCGACGATCAGGTGCTCACGCTGACAGAGCGCATCAACGGCTGCATGTTGCGCAGCATGAACGGCAAGCGGCTCCCGGATGACAGCCGCGAGATGAATGCCCTCATCGCCTATATGAAGTTCATTGGACGCGGCACGCCCGAGAGCGTGCGAGTCGCCGGCATGGGCTTGCGCTCTTTACCGGCGGCGGGCGCCGCGCCCGATGCAACGAGAGGCGAGAAGGTCTACGCGCACACCTGTGCAACGTGCCACAAGGCCGACGGGCAGGGGGAGCGGCGCACCGCGCCCGCGGTGGGCTATTCCGTACCGCCGCTCTGGGGCGATGCCTCGTTCAACGAGGCGGCGGGCATGAGCAAGCTCGCCTATGCTGCAGCCTATATCCGCGCCAACATGCCGTTCGGGGTCGATTACGAAGCGCCGCTGCTCACGGTGCAGCAAGCATGGGACGTCGCCGCCTACATGGTGTCGAAGCCGCGCCCGCCAGCGCCTGCGGACGCGGCCTCGTCATTGCGTTGACAACATTTGGATCGAGGCGAGCGCCATGTTACGGGCGTCACGCTTCGCGCGTCCGGCCTGGCGCAGCTTCGCCAGCGACGCGACATGCAGCAGAACCGAAATCGGCACGAGGAACGTGGGGATGAGAACCAGCGGGAAGATGCTGATGAGCGTGTTTGCCGGTTCGTAGGCGAACAGCGGCGACGGCGCGGTTATGAAGCCGGCGGACACCGCGACCGCCAGATCGGCAAGACCGAAGAT
>DASQLK010000021.1:0-2764 GCA_035630055.1 Methyloceanibacter sp.
AATGACGGCAAGCCGCAAACGACGATCCAGCTCGAGCTTCACTACCTCGACGCGGCCCAGCTCGGCGAGTTCGTCGAGGCGCGCTGTCGCGTCAGCAAGCGCTCGCGCTACGTCATTTTCATGGGAGCGGACGTGCTCGCCGCCGGCCGCCTCGTGGCGACGGCGCGCGGTATCTGGAAGGTCATGGCGGTCGGCAGCGGACGGGGGCGGAAGACGTCCTTGGGTGATTAGCATTCTGCAACGCGCACCTGTGATAAGCGGGCGCCAGCACCGGGGACATTCTTTGGCGCTCCATCGGCGCGCTGTTCGATCCTTTCGGTCGCAACGACCACGCGTCAGCTCCTCATGTTTTCGTTTGCCGTACGACATCGAGGAAAGCGCGGATGATACGGCTTGATTCCCGCTTCCGCAGAACAACGACATGGGCGTAGGTATAGATCTCGGCGTCCGCGATCGGGATCAAACGGAGCGACGGATCTGCGACGAACTCGGCTTCCGACACGTAGCTGATGCCGAGCCCGCGAATAACGGCTTCGCGAATCGCTTCGCGGCTGCCGATTTCCATGACCTTGCGCGGCTCGATTTTCTTTGCCGCCAGCGCCTGCTCGAAAGCGCGCCGCGTCGTCGAGCCGAACTCGCGGATGATCAGCGGCTCCCCGTCGAGCTCCGCGATCTTGACGCTTTTGCAGCGCGCGAGCCGGTGATCCTTGCGGACGAACAAGGCGACCGGATGCCGACGATACGGAATGGTGAGCAGCCGAGCATCCTCATCGATATGCGCCAGCACCGCGACATCGCTCTTGTAGTCGAGGAGGTCGCCCAGAACATCGGTCGAGTTTCCAAGCTTTACCGCGAGATCGATGCCAGGATACGTGCGATTGAAGGCGGCCAGCATCTCGGTGACATGGTAAGGACCGACGGCGCCGATCGACAGCTTGCCGTGCTTGAGCTCGCGCGATTGTTCCAGGAACGCGACGGCTTCGTCTTCTTCGGCGAACAGCCGAGTCGTGATCGCGAGGAGCTGACGCCCCGAATCGGACAGCTCACGCCGGCGGCCCTTCTTGACGAAAAGTTCTAACCCATACTCGTCTTCCAACGCGCCGACCTGAGCGCTGAGCGTCGGCTGGCTGATGTTGAAGGCGGCGGCGGCCGCGTTGAAGCCGCCCGCGGTGGCCACCGCATGGAAAGACCGCAAGCGGGTATATTGCATAGAGAAAGACTATCTACCCCACTCATAAAATCAATTTGTTTATGCTTTCGCGACCTGGGAACGTGCTGCCATCGCACGGGGCAACGAGGTGGAAGCGATGCAGTGGGCCTATTGGAACCCTGTCAAAATACGCTTTGGCGTGGGCGCTTTCGAGGAAGTTGCCGGCCTGATCGGCAAGCGCCGCTGGGCCTTGGTCACCTACGACCAGCCGATCTTCCAGGCTCTCACCGATCGGCTGGTCGAGAGCGCGGGAGCGCCCGTGGTCACCGTCACCAACATCGAGACCAATCCGGACTGCGCCGATCTTTTCGAGTCGTGCCGCGCATTTGGCGCCGCGCCGCATGCCGACGTCATCGTGGCGCTGGGCGGCGGCTCGATGATCGACGCCGCCAAGGTGCTGGCTGCATCGAGCGGCGACTTCGACAACGTTCGCCGTCATCTGATCGGCGACAGCCCGCTGGACGCCTCGGCGATCATGCCGATCATCGCCATTCCAACCACGGCCGGCACCGGAAGCGAAGTGACGTCGTGGGCGACAGTGTGGGATGCTGCGCACGGCAACAAGTACTCGCTCGCGCATCCGAAGCTTTATCCCGAGACCGCCGTGCTCGATCCGGCGCTGACCGTCGGCGCGCCGCGCGAGCTGACATTGGCCACGGGCCTCGACGCGCTGTCCCATGCCCTCGAAAGTATCTGGAACGTCAACAGCAATCCGGTGTCAGCCAGCTATGCCGTCGAGGCGGCCCGCGAGATCATCGACACGCTGCCGCGGCTGATGCAGCGCCTCGACGACGTCGACCTGCGCGCCCGCCAAGCGCATGCGAGCCTCTTGGCGGGTCTCGCCTTCTCGAACACCAAGACGGCCCTTGCCCATAACATCTCCTACGACATTACGCTGAGAAGCGGCACCATCCATGGCATCGCCTGCTCCTTCTCGCTGCCGACCGTGATGCGCTGGGCGATGGGCACAGATCCGCAATGCGACGCGGCCCTGCGCCGCATCTTCGGCACCGACCTCGAAGCCGGCGCGCAGCGTCTGACCGCGTTCCTTCAGGGGCTCGGCGTCAAGACCGATCCGTCCGCCTACGGCGCCTCGACGAACGAGTGGGCTCGCCTCGTCGACAAAGCGCTCGAAGGCGAGCGCGGCCGCAATTTCATTGGAAGGCGAACTGTCAAGGCCGCGTAACAAAACTCACATAGGGCTGCAATGCCCGCGCTCGTTCGCCGGCAACGTCAATAGACACCGGAGCATCTCGGGAGGATGACATGAACATTTCGCGTCGTAAGATCATCGTTGGTTCGATGGCGGCTGGCGCCGTGCTGGCCAGTCCGCAGATCGGCCGCGCCCAGGTAAAGTCCATTCGTGTCGGTCTCATCCCGTCCGAAGACTCGCGGGCAATGCTGGAATCGAGCAAGCAGTTGCTCGAGGCGCTCGAAAAGAATCTCGGAATCAAGGTCCAGGGCTTCGTCGCGGCCGACTACAACGGCGTGATCGAGGCCATGCGGTCCAACCACGTCGAGGTCGCCTATCTCGGGCCGTTCTCGTATGTGCTC
>DASQLK010000022.1:0-8462 GCA_035630055.1 Methyloceanibacter sp.
CGACACGGTGGTCGGCAAGTTCAAGTTCAACGAAAAAGGCGATCCCAACCTGCCGCCTTACGCGGTCTATCGCTGGACCAAGGGCACCTACGACCAGATCACGCAGTAGGCGTATCGAAGCCAAAGGACGCGCCGCCACACCCGCCTGCGCGCCGCGAGCGGAGGACAAGCCCTCATTCCGCTCATTCCCGCGAAAGCGGGAATCCAAGCACCACCGCCGCCCCTTCACTCCTTCTTCGGCATCTCGGCGCGGAACTGGGCCTCAAGCTCGCGCTCGAGCCGGACGAGGTCCTCCGGCAGCGGCATGCCGAAAGCGCGCATCTCGTTCAGCTTCTCGCGGATCTGCAAGTAAAGCTCATGCGGGTTCTCGGGCTGGTCCTCCATCTGATTGAGCAAGAGGGACAGCTCCGCCTGCAAATCTTCAAATGCCATCTATGGACGCCTCCTTGAGTTTGGGCCGGATCGGACCATAAACCGGCGGCCGCGGCAAGCGCCCGGCAGGCGTTGCGGCGCGGGCATTTCCCTTGCATAGTCGCGAAACTGCAGCAGGCCTTTACGGACCGGGGGATGCGCCTATGGAGAAAATTACCTTCGCCAATGTGGCCGGGTTCGTACTCGCGGCTGCATTCGCCCTGGTCATGGGCATCTCCATGTGGGCGCTGCTGGTCGGCGAGTACATGAACACAATCGTCAACGCGCAGTCGCAAACCACGCTGCGCATCGTCGGCTTCGCCGGGGCCTTCGCCGCGTTGACCGCTTGGTGGGTGCAGCAGTTTGCCGCCAAGCGCAGCTTCCTCGTGCGCTTTCTGTTCGCCCTGTTCGTCTTCATCGTCGCTTTTTGCAGCTTCGGCGGCATGCTGCGCGTCATCTACAGCCACATCACCTATCCGAATCAGCAGGACTGGTCGCTGTCGGGGCTTTATTGGGCGTCACAGAGCGACCTCGTCTCTTTCGTCCTTTACATGATGGTGCCGCCGCGGCCGGCCTATGCTGCGCTCATGCTCTTCGCCGCGGTCTATCTCGCCGTGTTCGGGCCCCGCGACACGCGCGCCTGAGGGGGCCAGGCATTTGAGAGAGCCCGTCCTCTCTGCTAGACCTCGGTTTCTCGACCGATTCCCTCCGGGCAGTCCGCTCGCATGATCCCTCGCTACAGCCGACCCGAAATGGCTCGCATCTGGGAGCCCGAGGCGAAGTTCCGCATCTGGCTCAAGATCGAGACCACCGCCGCCGAGGCGATGGCAAAGCTCGGTCAGGTCCCGATGCATGCCGCGGAGTCCATCAAGCGGCGTGGCAATTTCGACATCGCCCGCATCGACGAGATCGAGGGCGAGGTCCGTCACGACGTGATCGCGTTCCTGACCTCGGTTGCGGAGCATGTCGGCCCCGAGGCCCGCTTCCTGCACCAGGGCCTCACCTCCTCCGACGTCCTCGATACCTGCTTCAACATCCAGCTCGTCGAGGCCGCCGATCTCCTGATCGCCGATGTCGATGCGCTCCTCGCCGCGCTGAAGGAGCGCGCTTACGAGCACAAGGACACCGTGACCGTCGGCCGGAGCCACGGCGTGCACGCGGAGCCGACGACGTTCGGGCTGAAGCTCGCTTACGCCTATGCGGAGTTCCAGCGCGCCAAGGCGCGGCTCAAGGCTGCCCGCGACGAGGTCTCGACGTGCGCGATCTCGGGCGCCGTCGGCACTTTCGCCAATGTCGATCCGCGCGTGGAGGAGTATGTCGCTAAGAAGCTGAAGCTGAAGCCCGAGCCGGTCTCGACGCAAGTCATCCCGCGCGATCGCCATGCCATGTATTTTGCCGCGCTTGCGGTGGTGGCGAGCTCGGTCGAACGCGTGGCGACCGAGATCCGGCATCTGCAGCGCACCGAGGTGCTGGAGGCGGAGGAGCGATTTAGCGCAGGCCAAAAAGGCTCCTCGGCCATGCCGCACAAGCGCAACCCTGTGCTGTCTGAGAACATCACCGGCCTCGCTCGCCTCGTGCGGGGCTACGCGGTGCCGGCGTTCGAGAATGTGGCGCTCTGGCACGAGCGCGACATCTCGCATTCCTCCGTCGAGCGCGTGATCGGGCCGGACGCGACCATCGCGCTCGATTTCGCGCTGTCCCGCCTCACCGAGGTCATCAAGGGTCTGATCGTTTATCCCGAGCGCATGCGTGCCAATCTCGATCGGCTCGGCGGCTTGGTGCATTCGCAGCGTGTGCTCTTGGCGCTCACCGCTGCGGGCGTGCCGCGCGAAGATGCCTACCGGATCGTGCAGCGGAACGCGATGAAGATTTGGGACGGCGGCGGTGAGTTCCTCGACGCCCTCCTTGCGGATCCGGACGTGACGGGAGCGCTATCCCCTGACGAGATTCGCGCGCAGTTCGATCTCGGCTATCACACCAAGCATGTGGACACGATCTTCAAGCGCGTCTTCGGCGCTTGAGCGATCCGTAGCTTGACCTAACGCGGACCAAGCAGTCCGCGCGGCCATTTCTCCACAGGACCTTCGCCGCGCGTGTCGATGTCCGCGTAGCCACGCTGGCCAAACTTTGTGTAATTGCCGAATTGATCGTAGTGGCGGCGCCCGCCGAAACCCCAAAAGCCTGGCGTGTAACCGTATGGCGGCAACGCGAGGGGAACGTTGTAGTCGTACCCGGGATCGGCAGCCGCGCGGGTGAAGCGAAGGTAGCTCGATTGCACATAGCCGCCTTGCGCCGCGCACCACCCTTTGCGGCAATTCCTTGCGCTCAGCACCTGCTCGCGTCCGATCAGGGCGATGACCTTGGAGTTCGCGTTCGGCGCGGCATGCACGCTCGCCGGCCGTGTGGCGATGGCGTTCCCCGCCGCCGCGGCGCTTGGCAGCACCAGAGCTGCGGCAAGCGCGATGAGCGCGGCGCGTATGCGATCCGATGCTTTGTGATGTGACCGCATGCGATTGCGTTCGTCCGAATGAAGCTTTCTCATTCCTATGGTGGACTCTAAGGGGCGCCGCGTCGACCGCAACGCGCGGTGCCGCCGGCAGACGCAAAAAGACCGGGCGAAAGGCCCGGCCTGATTGCATCTCCTCGGTCTAAATTCTAGCCGCGACCGGCGTGCCCGGTAGAGCCGCTCGCACCGCCGGTGCCGCGGGTCATGCTGCCATAACCGCCGCCGCCGCGACCGCTGGCGACACCACCGCCGCCGCCGCCACCGCCACGATTGCGGTTGAGGCTTTGACCGCCACCGCCACCGCCGCGATTTGCGCTCTTGTTGCCGCCGCCGCCGCCGCGATTCACGTTCTTGCCGCCGCCGCCGCCGCGATAATTGTAGTCACGGCCGCCACCGCGGTTTGCGTACTTGCCGCCGCGTCCACCGCGATTCCAATCGCGATCGTAGTGGCGCCCGCCGCCATAAGCGTAGCCGCGATTATAGGGACGGCCGTAATAGCCGTAAGCGCCGCCCCAGCCGTAGGACGGATAGACGTAAGGTCCGTCATAGGCGTAAGCGTCATAACCGGGGTCGTCGTAATAGCCGCCGGCCACCGCGCCGCCGCCGAAGTCGAGATAGCGCGCGGAAGCGTAGCCGCCCTGGACCTGGCACCAGCCATTGCCGCAGCCGCCGGCATCCACGGTCTGGCCGGGTGCGAGGCTGCCGATAACAGGCGCCGAGGTCGTCGGTCCGGCGCGGACATTAAGGGGCGCGGTCGCGACAGCGGGCGCCGCCAGCGCCGCAACGGCGGAAGCAGCGAGCACACCGGCGGCAAGCGCCGTAGACTTGAACAGTGTGTACATAAGGGGGAACTCCTAGTTGCGCGGGGATCCGCGTCATGGCCTTGCGCTCAGAACCCTTACGTGGGGCTTAAGTTCCGGCGGCCAAGTGGCGGCAACGTTCGGTCACACGATATTCCGCGCAATTCCTCGCACAACCATCCGCAATTCGCGCTAATTCCGACGAATTCAACGCAATTTCCGCGCATTACAAAATCGCGTTACTTGATGGTGCTGCCGTCGCCGTTATAGCCGCTGAAGATATGCGGCATGTAGCGGTAGCGGTTGCGCTCCTGCGCCATCATGAAATAGCGGCGGCGGTGGAACTGCGGCAGCGTGGCGGCGTAAGGCGGAAGGTCGAAATACCAGTCGGCCTTGGGATAGTAGCCGGCGCGATAGGGGTAAGGCGGGTAAACGGGGATGACCTGGGCCGCGCCAGGAATGACCTTCATCCCGCGGACTTCAGGGCGAAGACCGTCTTGACTGGCGAACCCGTCATAGCCCTTCCAGACCACGTTGCACCAGCCGCGCGAGCATTCGCGCACGCGGACGACGGCGCCTGCGGGCAGTGTGAGAAGCACCTCGTGCCGCTGTCCCGGACCCGACCTCAGGCTCAAATCCGTCTCGGTCACGGCTTCGCGCGCGAGCGAACCCGTCACTCCAAGAAGAAGCATTCCCGTCGCAAGACTGAGGCGCAGCACCAATCGCATCGACGATCCCCTTTCGACCCCATCTTGTCACAGCGGCCAACCAGCGTCGATGCTAGCAGGGCCACAGTCCCTAAGGATAAGCTAGCCCCCGGCGGCGCTCCTCATGTCGGCGGCGGCCTTTGAAAACCAGCCGGCATCGGTGCCGATCGCGGCGACCGTCCAGCCCTCCTCGAAGCGCGGCCGCGCGAAGTCGAGGTCGTTGCAAAAAATCAGAGTCATGACAGAGCGTTCGCGGCATTTCCTCAGAACGAGAGTCATGGCGTCCTTGACCTCGCTTGCAAAAATGTCGAGGCGGCCGGTCAAAGCCACCGACAGATCGTTCGGCCCAAGGCAGATCATGTCGAGGCCCTCGATGGCGAGGAGATCGTCGAGGCAGTCGAGCGCACCCTTCGTCTCAATCTGGGGGCAGGCGATGGTGAAATTGTTGGCGGTACTGAAATAGTCGCCCTCAAAATCGAGGCGCGCGCGGTAGGGCCCCCAGCTGCGCTGCCCGATCGGTGGATATTTCACGGCGCGGACAAAGGCCTCGGCGTCCTCGACGGTCTCGATCATCGGCCCCATGATGCCTTGCGCGCCGGCGTCGAGCGCACGCCCGATGAGTCCGGGATCGTTCTCGGCGACGCGGACGATGGCGGGCAGGCCCGCGGCACGGGCGGCGGTCAGGCATGACAGGAGCACATCG
This sequence comes from Methyloceanibacter sp., assembly GCA_035630055.1. Classification (GTDB taxonomy): domain Bacteria; phylum Pseudomonadota; class Alphaproteobacteria; order Rhizobiales; family Methyloligellaceae; genus Methyloceanibacter. The sequence continues at coordinate 5,128 of DASQLK010000022.1, forward strand.
TTCCCGCCAATGCCGTGCTGCTGATCGACGGTGATGCAGTCGAAGCCCGCTTCACCGATCAGCTCGATGAGGAACGGCGAATTGAGCGTAAGCCACGCCGTCAGAAGCGTGCGCCCGTCCTTCGCAGCCTCGCGGAAGCGGTCCCGACCCATCGTTGCCGGCTTTACGCCTTGCCCTCGGATTCGATCTGGTTCAACGCCTCGGCCAGGAGTTCCTCCATGGCCCGGCGGATCTGATGCTCGGACTGATCGACGCCCTTGGCGTCGAAATCCGCCTTGATCTTGCGGAAGACGTCCTCTTCACCGGGCTCCTCGAGATCGACCTTGATGACCTCGCGGGCATAGACCTGGGCGGCATCGCCGCTGAGGCCCATCTTGTCAGCAGCCCACAGACCCAGCAGCTTGTTGCGGCGCGCGGTTGCCTTGAAGCGCAGTTCCTCGTCATGGGCGAACTTGCCCTCGAAACCCCTCTTCCGATCCTCGAAGCTGGTCATGTGGCTGGCACCTCCTCAGGAGCCCCGAACGGGGACCCGCGCCCTTAGAAATCGTGGGAAACATCGCCCTTGCGTGGGCGCTAGCGATAGCGCCGAAATCCCTGAAAATCAACAAATCCTGTATAGCGAAGGTGCCGCGGAGGCGGCCCGTTGTCCTCCCCCCTCCCTTACGTTAAGGTCCGGCTCAGACCCCTTGGTTGATTCCTACGATGGCGACAGCATTTTGCGCGCGGCCTGGGCAAAGCTCTCCCCGCGCTTCTTGGCGTTTGTCACGAGGAAAGCCGAGCGCAGTGAGAGGAACGTAACATGAACCGCCGCCGGCGCGTGTACGAAGGCAAAGCCAAGATCCTGTACGAAGGCCCGGAGCCCGGAACGCTCGTCCAGCATTTCAAGGACGACGCGACTGCCTTCAACAACAAGAAGCACGATCGCATCGAAGGCAAAGGCGTCCTCAACAACCGCATCTCCGAGTTTCTCTTCCAGAAGCTCGGCGACATCGGCGTGCCCACGCATTTCATCAAGCGGATGAACATGCGCGAGCAACTCATCCGCGAAGTCGAGATTATTCCGCTGGAGGTCGTCGTGCGCAATGTCGCCGCCGGCTCGCTCTCGAAGCGGCTCGGCATGGAAGAAGGCACGGCGCTGCCGCGATCGATTGTCGAGTTCTACTACAAGTCAGACGAGCTCGAAGATCCGATGGTGAGCGAAGAGCACATCACCGCGCTCGGCTGGGCGAGCCCGCAAGAGCTCGACGACATCATGTCGCTTGCGCTTCGCATCAACGACTTTCTCACCGGGCTGTTTCTGGGCGTCGGCATCCGCCTCGTGGACTTCAAATGCGAATTCGGCCGGCACTGGGACAACGAGCAGATGCGCGTGATCCTCGCCGACGAGATTTCCCCGGACTGCTGCCGGCTGTGGGACATCGAGACACAAGACAAGATGGACAAGGACCGTTTCCGCCGCGATCTCGGCGGGCTGGTGGAGGCCTATCAGGAGGTCGCACGCAGGCTCGGCCTGCACGTGGACAATCCGACGCGGACCCGCAGCGGCCCCGTGCTCGTACGCTCGAAATAGACAGGCCGCGAAGGATCCATGAAGGCTCGCATCACGATTACGCTCAAGCCCGGCGTGCTCGATCCGCAGGGCAAGGCCATCGAAGGCGCCCTGCACGCGCTCGGTTTCGCGTCCGCAGGCAATGTGCGGCAGGGAAAATATATCGAGGTCGAAGTGGCCGAGAAGGACCCCGAGCAGGCCAAGGCCGCGATCGAGCGCATGTGCGAGCAGCTTCTCGCCAACACGATCATCGAGAACTACCACTATGAACTCGAGGCGGCGTAGCGCCGTGCGGTACTTACTGAAGGTGGTTGGACTGACCTCCCTCCGTTCGCGCCAAGCGCGACCATGCTCCCCCACAAGGGCGGAGCGGAGAGAGGAGCGTGTGGCACCATGAAAGCGTCCGTGATCGTCTTTCCCGGCTCCAACTGCGACCGTGACGCGGCCGTGGCGCTCGGCGCCGCCATGGGCAAGGCGCCGATGATGGTTTGGCACGGCGATGCGGAACTGCCGCAGAGCGATCTCATCGTCCTGCCGGGCGGCTTCTCCTATGGCGACTATCTCCGCTCTGGCGCGATGGCCGCGCATTCGCCGGTGATGCGCGAGGTGGTGCGGCGGGCGAAAGCCGGGACGCCCGTGCTCGGCATCTGCAACGGCTTTCAGGTGCTGACCGAGGCCGGACTCCTGCCCGGGGTTCTGATGCGGAACGCCTCGCTGCGCTTCATCTGCAAGGACGTGCATCTCAAGGTGGAGCGAAACGACACGCTCTTTACGCGCGGCTACGCGCAAGGCGAGATCGTGCGGTTTCCGATCGCGCACAAGGACGGGTGCTATTTTGCCGACCCGGAGACGCTTTCGAGACTCGAAGGCGAAGGCCGCGTCGCGTTGCGTTATTGCGAAGCGACGGGCGAGATCACGCCGCGCTCCAATCCCAACGGATCGGTCAACAACATCGCAGGTATCTATAACGAGGCCTTGAACGTGCTTGGCATGATGCCGCATCCGGAGCGCCTGGCCGATCCCGTCTTGAGCGGCACGGATGGCGCGCGCATGTTCTCGTCGATGGTGGAGACGCTGCATTGAGCCGCGCCGCACGGGCTTCGCTTGAAGCCGATGGTATTTCCGCTGCCCTCGTCGCCGAACACGGCCTGAGCCCCACGGAATATGAAACTCTTGTCGCCGCGCTCGGGCGCGAACCGACCCTGACGGAGCTCGGCATCTTCTCCGTGATGTGGTCGGAGCACTGCTCCTACAAATCCTCGCGGATCTGGCTGAAGACGCTGCCGACCACCGGGCCGCAGGTCATCCAAGGTCCCGGAGAGAACGCGGGCGTGGTCGATCTGGGCGACGGCCTGGCGGCGGTCTTCAAGATGGAGAGCCATAACCACCCCTCCTATATCGAGCCTTATCAAGGGGCCGCGACGGGCGTGGGCGGCATCATGCGCGATGTCTTCACCATGGGGGCTCGGCCGGTCGCCAACATGAACGCGCTCCGCTTCGGCGCCCCCAGCCATCCCAAGACGCGGCACCTCGTTTCTGGTGTCGTCTCCGGCATCGGCGACTACGGCAACTGCATGGGCGTGCCGACGGTCGGCGGCGAAACGAACTTCGATCCGCGCTACAACGACAACATTCTCGTCAACGCCATGTGCGTCGGCCTCGTCGACGCGAACCGCATCTTCAAGTCGGCGGCCAAGGGCGTCGGCCTCCCCGTGGTCTATGTCGGCTCCAAGACTGGGCGCGACGGCATCCACGGCGCCACCATGGCCTCCGCCGAGTTCGACGA
>DASQLK010000023.1:0-5469 GCA_035630055.1 Methyloceanibacter sp.
GTTTCGTATCGGGTGCCGCAGGCCGGGCAGATAATCAGTGTCGGCATCGGAAGAACCATCGAGATCGAGAGGAAGGGACACGATTCGGGATGGCCCCCACGCCATTGCCCAAATCCATTGATACCGGACAGGGACTTCAGCATAAAGGGCCTGTCGGCTGCAACCTTAAGAGGCTAAAGAAAAAGGGTGATTCGCTTCGACAATGTCGGGCTCCGCTACGGGACGGGTCCGGAGATTCTGCGCGACGTCACCTTCCACGTGCTTCCGGGATCGTTTCACTTCCTCACCGGACCGTCAGGTGCTGGGAAAACGTCGCTTCTCCGGCTCATCTTCATGTCGCTCCGGCCATCGCGCGGCCTGAACTTTGTCTTCGGCCACAATGTCGCGGAGCTGGGCCCGGGCGCGCGCGCCGAGCTTCGGCGCCGCATCGGCATCGTATTCCAGGACTTTCGCCTCCTCGATCATCTGACCACCTGGGAGAACGTCGCCCTGCCCTTGCGCGTCATGGGCAAGAAGGAGTCCGATTACGCCGAGGACGTGACCGACCTCCTGCGCTGGGTCGGCCTCGGAGAGCGCATCAACGCCTATCCCGAGATTCTTTCCGGCGGCGAGAAGCAGCGCGCCGCGATCGCCCGCGCGGTGATCGGCCGTCCCGAGCTTCTCCTTGCCGACGAGCCGACCGGCAACGTTGATCCCGTCATCGGCAACCGCCTCCTTCGGCTCTTCGTTGAACTCAATCGGCTCGGCACCTCGGTCATCATCGCGACCCACGATTATGGGCTGATGGAGCAGCTCGACGCCCCACGCCTCGTCATTCAAGACGGCCAATTGCGTATCTCCTGATGACCCCCGCAACCCTCCTCACCGATATTCGCGACTATCCCTGGACCGGCCTTCTCGCCGAGCTCTTGCCCGCCAAGCTCGCCGCGCGCCTGCCCGCGCAGTTCCAGGCCACGAACGCCCCCATCGTGCCGTCGGAATCGATCGCCGGACGGGCACTCATCGTCGTGATCGCCATCATGTCCTTCCTCGCCTGCCTCACGGCCGGCGCCGTCTACATGATCAATCAGTCGGCCAACGCCTGGGTCAACGACATCACGAGCGAGATCACCGTCGAGCTCGATCCGGTCAACACCGCCGACATCGACAAGAAGATGACGCTAGTTGCGCTGTTCCTCGCCAAGCAGAAGGGCGTGACGAAGGTCAAGCCGCAAACGGCCGAAGAGTCGGCCGAACTGCTCGAGCCCTGGCTCGGGCACAGCGAGGCGCTGTCGGCTTTGCCAATCCCGCGCCTGATCGCGGTCGAAATCGACCGCTCCAACCCGCCCGACATGAAAGTCATCAAGGACGCGCTTACGCAGAACTTCGAGGGCGTCACCCTCGACGACCACGGCCGTTGGCAGGCGGAGATCCGCACCTTGACCCGCTCTGCGGCGCTGGGCGGGCTCGCTATCCTGGGCCTTGTCGCTGCCGCGACCATCGCCGTGATCGTCTCGGCGACGCGGAGCGCCATGGCATCCAATCGCGAGATCATCGAAGTGCTGCATTTTGTCGGCGCGAGCGAGCGCTTCATCAGTCACGAATTCGAGCGTCACTTTCTGGGCCTCGGGGTACGCGCAGGCCTGGTCGGGGCGGTTGCGGCAGCCTTGGTCTTTCTCCTCATGCCGGTCGTGTCGCCCCTCCTCGGCGGCGGCATCGTCACGGCGGCGGAGACGCGGCGCCTGGTTGGCAGCGGCGAGCTCGATCTCGCAGGTTATTTTGTCTGTCTGCTGGTCGTGGTCGTGGTGGCGTTTCTGTGCATGATCACGTCCCGGCTGGGTGTCATCCGCGTCCTGAAGAACTACGATTGAGCGAGGCGCAGGGCGGCCCGATCGCCCGCGCCGCCAAAGCTCGTTTCATGCGCGGCCAAATTTGCCTATTCTCCGGCCCCTGGGAGCGGAGTGGCCGGTGACGGAAATCACAATAAAAAAATCACCGCGGCGCTATCGATATTTGGTAGCGAGCCTGAGGCTCCTGTTTCGGGCCTTCATGCTGTTTGTCGTGCTCCTTGGCGTCGGCTTCATCGTTTTTACGATGAGCATCGATCGCGTGCCGAAAGAGCCCTACGGCAATGCCGACGGCATCGTCGTGCTGACCGGCGGCGCATCCCGCATCGACCAGGCCATGAAGCTGCTCGCGCAAGGCCGCGCCAAGCGCGTGCTGATCACCGGGGTCTACGTCGCGACCACACGCGAGGAGCTGAAGAAGCTCGCAAGTGAAGGCAGCCAATATTTTTCCTGCTGCGTCGATGTGGATCGCGAGGCCCGCAACACTATCGACAATGCGACCGAGACCAGCCAATGGGTCGCGGCCAACAAATATGGCTCGCTGATCGTGGTCACGTCGAATTATCACATGCCCCGTGCGCTTGCCGAGCTTGGCCGCGCGCTTCCCGGTGTCCATCTCATCCCCTACCCCGTGGTCGACAACAACGCCCATGTCGACCGCTGGTGGGAGTTTCCGGGAACCCGCAAACTGTTGATGTCTGAATATCTCAAATATGTGCCGGCGATCGCGCGTCAGGGTGCGACCAATCTCGTCCGCAACATCCTGACCGGCGGCAAGCGTGTCGCCGAGGACGTCCCTGAGCCGTAAGCCGAACAGCAAATGGCGCGCTCGATCCTCTTCCATGTCTTGTTCTACGTCACGACGACCGCGTTCGTCGTGTTCGGCAGTCCGCTGCTGTTCATGCCACGGCGCTGGGCGATGGCGGCGCTCAATGTCCATGCGCGCATGGAGCTGTTCCTTCTCAAGCACATTGTCGGCATCGACTACGAGGTGCGCGGACTGGAGAACGCGCCGAAAGGCGCGTGCATCGTCGCCGCCAAGCATCAATCGGCCTGGGAGACCTTCGCTCTCATTCCGATCTTCCGCGATCCGACCTTTCTCATGAAGCGCGAGCTGTTCTGGATTCCGGTTCACGGCTGGTTCTCGAAGAAGTTCGGCATGATCCCGGTCGATCGCGACAAGGGACCGGCGGCGCTGCGGCTCATGCTGCGCGAGGCAAAGAAGCGCGCTGCCGAAGGCCGCGAGATCATCATCTTTCCGGAAGGCACGCGCCGGGCGCCGGGTTCGCCGCCGGACTACAAGACCGGCGTCTTTCTTCTCTATGACGCCCTCGAGGTGCCCTGCGTGCCGCTCGCCCTGAACTCGGGCCTGTTCTGGCGGCGGCGCGACTGGCATCTTCGGCCCGGCACGATCGTGGTCGAGATTCTCCCACCGATCCCGCCGGGTCTAAAGCGCGCGGAGTTTCTTCCCCGCCTGGAGCACGACATCGAGACCGCCTCGCATCGTCTTCTGCCCGAGACGGACTGGGAACCGGGAGAGGTTAAAGCCCGTTAACCCTTGCGTGCTTGACGCTAAACGGCACCGTGTTCTACCTTTGTTCTGTCGATTCGAACGGAGGGTGTCTTGTATTCGTCATCAGTTAACCCATCTCACGGGTCGAAGACTGTGAAGACTGTTACGGGCCAATTTCCCATGTGGTTGCGCAAAGCCGAAAGCAGAACCGCCGCACCGGCCGACGAGCCGGCGCTGGTGTGCGCCGAGGCCGGGTTCGCGCAGGCCTTCCATTATTGGCGCGGCGTCTCCGGCCAGCGCTATTTGCATAGCGTCTATAGCCTGCTCGGCTGCCCCGCTCTTCCTTCCGCGAACTATATCCTCGTTCGCCGCCAGGACGACGGCTCCCGCACCCCGATCGCGTTCGGCCAGACAAAGGCAGGCGCGATCTCGCTCAATCTCGCGCATCTCCGCCATCAGGGCGCCAAGCTTGGCGCCAACGAGGTGCATATCCACCTCCTGGCCGAGACCCCGGAAGACCGCGCGCGCGTGGAGCACGACTTGACCGGCGCCCATTGCGGGCGCCTGGCAGCCGTCGCCGCCTAACTGGCTTCACCAAATTGCGAATGCAGCGCCTTGGCGATCGCGCCGAGGACAGGGTCGTGCACGCCGGCCTCGTCGAGATGCCGCACGGTGTTCAGGACATATTCTGCGTTCGGTCCCGATTCGCCCCGGCCGCCGGCCACAATGCGCAATTGTTCCTGTACGGACAGACCGCCCGCATATTGCTCGTGCTTGCGGTCGACCAGGAAGGTGAGCGCCCTCGCCGTCTCGCCCGACCCATCCAGCAGTTTCACGTCGCGCCAAGCTTCCACATAGACCGACGTCACCTGCTCGCGCGCGCGAAGATAGTCGAGGGTCGCCTCCTCGGTGCCCGCCGCCGCCTGGAACGCGACGCCACGGCAAGCGCCGCCGCGGTCGAGCCCGAGCACGAGGCCCGGCTGATCGACCGTGCCGCGATGGAAAATCGAATAGACGCAAAGCGCCCTGTGCGCGCCTTTGAGGAGAGCCGGAGCGGCGCGCTCATAGGCGAAGCCTGGCCGCCACATCAGCGACCCATATCCGAACACCCACAGCGGAGCCATGCTCATTCGTCGTGGCTGTGCGGGCGGCCGAAATCGGGCTCTTCGGTATCCTGTCCCGCCTCGATGATCCCGCGCCTTATCGCGCGCGTCCGGGTGAAGAGGTCGAGCAGCGCGTCGCCATCGTCCCAGCGGATCATGCGTTGCAGCGCCGCGAGATCCTCCGAGAAGCGGCCGAGCATCTCCAGCACCGCGTCCTTGTTATTCAGGAACACGTCGCGCCACATCACGGGGTCGGACGCCGCGATGCGCGTGAAGTCGCGGAAGCCGCCGGCGGAGAACTTGATGACCTCGGACTGCGTCACCGCCTCGACGTCGGCCGCCGTGCCGACGATGTTGAAGGCGATAAGATGCGGGATGTGGCTCGTGATCGCGAGCACGATGTCGTGATGCTCCGGCGTCATCGTCTCCACATTGGAGCCGAGCCCTCGCCATAGCGCCGACACGCGCTCGACGGCCTCGGGCGTGCTCCGCGCGCAAGGCGTTAAGATGCACCAGCGTCCTTCGAAAAGCTCCGCGAAGCCCGCATCCGGCCCGGAATGCTCCGTCCCGGCGATGGGGTGGCCCGGCACGATGACCGTGTCGCCGGGGAGTTCGCCGAGCGCTTTGACGACCCCCGCCTTGACCGAGCCCACGTCGGTGACGATCGCGCCTTTGACGAGGTGTCCCGCGATCGCCCCGACCGCATCCTTCGTCGCGCCGACCGGTACCGCGAGGACCACGAGGTCCGCATCCGCCACCGCCTCTGCCGGCGTTGTGGCGATGCTGTCGCAGAAGCCCAGCGCATCCGCACGGGCGTTGACCTCGGCCGCAGAATCGTAACCGACCACGCGGCCAGCGAGCCCGTTCGCCTTCACGCCGCGGGCGAGCGATGACCCGATCAGGCCAAGGCCGATCACGGCGATGGTCTTGATCAGCGGCTCCGCCATCACGCGGCCGCCTTCATGAAGGCGCGCAGGGCGTCCAACACCGCTTCGTTCTCGTCTTTGGTGCCGATGCTCATGCGCAG
>DASQLK010000024.1:0-7428 GCA_035630055.1 Methyloceanibacter sp.
ATGCCACGATGGCGCGCATCGATGCCGCCGGCGCGGTCCCTGAATCTCCCGGCATCGTCGCCGTTGGCGCGGAGCGCCTGTCGACCGCGGTCGATGCCGGCGAGCTTTCACGTCACCTCACGGCACGCGGCTTGCGTGCCACCCCGTCTGGCTGTGCCGGACGCTATCTCTGCAACTATCTTTACTATCTGTCCCTGGATTGGGCCGCACGACACCCTGCTCCCTGTACGGTGGCCTTCGTGCACATCCCGCCGCGCCCGGCGCATGGCGGGCCTTTCAGTGAGTATGACTTGATCCGTGGCGGCGAAGAGATTCTGAGCTACATGATTGCGACAGCCAATGCGGATACAGAAGTCATCGCGAGCGTAGCGCCATGACGATCGGCCGCCGCGACCTGATGCTTGCAGGTCTGGGCGCAGGACTTGCGGTGGCCGCCGGTCCTCGCGTCGCGGTGGCAGAGAGCGAAGGCAATCCAACCGCTTTCAGTACCCACGGCATCGTGCCGGGTGGCGGCGAGACGGATCAAACCGCCACCTTGCAGGCCGCCGCCAACGCCGCGGCCGAGGGCGGAACTCCCCTGTTCCTGCCCGGTGGGATTTACGCGACCGACCGGCTGGAGCTCAAATCCGGCACACAGATCCATGGTGTCTCCGGGCGCACCATTCTGCGCTATCGCAACGGCGGCGCCATTGTGAGCATCGCGGACGCCGAGAACGTCGGACTAACCGGGCTGACGCTGGACGGTGGCGAAGAGTCTCTTGGCGAAGACGGCGCGCTCTTGTCTGCGATTGGCGTCAAGCATCTCCGTCTCAGAGATTGCCGCTTCTCGCGCAGCAGCGGCGGCGGTGTCCTGTTGCGGCGCGCGTCGGGCACCATCGAACAATGTGAGATAGGCAATATAAGGGGTGCCGGTCTCTTCAGCGAAGATGCGTCGGGTCTCGAAGTCTCCGGAAATCATGTGCATGACTGCGGCGACAACGGCATTCAGATCTGGCGTTCCGAGCCCGGCGAAGACGGCAGCCTCGTAACCGGCAACCGCATCGAAAAGATCGCAGCGGAAAGCGGCGGCAGCGGCCAGAACGGCAATGGCGTGAACGTGTTCCGTGCCGGCTCCGTGCTTGTCAGCGGAAACCGGATCACCGATTGCGCCTTCACCGCCGTCCGCGCCAATTCGAGCGCGAACTGTCAGATCATCGGCAATTCCTGCGCCCGCCTCGGCGAGGTCGCACTCTACGCCGAGTTCACCTTCGAGGGCGTGATCATCGCCAACAATCTCGTGGACAAGGCGGCGATGGGCATCTCTGTGACGAACTTCAAGCAGGGCGGGCGTCTGGCCGTGGTGCAGGGCAACCTCCTGCGCAATCTCTTCCTGCGCAAGGACGTCGACTCACGCGGCATCGGTATCGCAGTCGAGGCGGATAGTGTCGTGAGCGGCAACGTCATCGAGAACGCGGCGGCCTACGGCATCGTTGTCGGCTGGGGCAGCTACCTTCGCGATGTGAGCGTTACCGACAATCTCATCCGCAACGCCCATATTGGCATCGGAATTGCGGTCGACGCCTCGGCAGGCATGGCACTCGTCACCGACAACATGATCACCGAGGCCAAGGATGGCGCTATTCGCGCCATGAATGGGGCGACGCCCGTCGGCCCCGACCTCGCCCGCTCAAGCGCCGATGCCTACCGCAACATCACCGCTTATATGAACGTGGCGCGGTAATCTGCGCGATTACATCGGCCCGGCATATTCGAGATCGAGATCCGCGACACCCGCAGCAAGCCCGATGCCGATCTCGCCTTCCACGCTGAGCGGATTGAGCACGACCTTGTTGCCGCCTGTGAGAGCATTCGCACTCGCGCCGACACCGGCTGCGGCGCCAGCCGTCGCACCGATATATTTGCCAGCCAATGCCCCTGGTCCCCTGGTCAAGCCAGGCGAGAGCACCGCCCAGACCAACGTGCTGCCGCGCTGCCAACTCACGTCGATGCCGAACTTCTTGATACGGCCGACATAGTGCTCCCGCGTTGGGCTATCCGTCGGGGTGAAAACGCAATCGACCTTCCGGTTGGAGCCCACGACAAAACTGACGCCCCCTTCGACGCGGCATTTCAACTGGCCTCCGGGCGGCGCAGCAGTCCCGCCCGCTTGCGCTAACGTCGAGGCGCCGAGCGCGACCAAGATCAGTGTCGTGAAAAGGCTGCCGAACTTCGACTGCATTCAGTTTCTCCCCAGTGGCCTCGGGCAGGCCCACATATCCCTGCCGAGGCCAACCATCTCAAAGCATTATGGCCGCGAGAGGACTCTGTTTCGCACCCAAACCAAACCGTTACAGGCCCGAGAGCGCCCCTTGCAGGCCGGCGCTGGCAGAAATCTGTCCGACCTGGACGCCCCGCCAGTTGCGGATGGCACCGCTCAGCTGACCCGTGAGGATCGAGCCGGCAGGTGGCGCCATCACCGCCAGAAGCTCGGCCAGCACCCGGTCCGTCGCCCGTTTTGACCCGTCGTCGATCTTGATCGCAATGCCGAGACCTTGATCCGGCAATACCGCGCAATGCACCCCCTCCGCCCCCCCTTTGGAGAAGGCGAACGGAGCCAGGCCGGTGAGTACGATCGTGTCGAGCCGGCCTTCGCCGGCAACAAGGACAGGCGCGTTGAAGCACGCCTTCAGCAGGCGTTCCGCCGCGGCTTGACGATCGGGTGGCAGCCAGCCGGCACTTCCGAAGCGCGCAAAGCCCGTCGCGAGCGCTCGCAAGGGGAGAGCCCAAGTCGGCACCGAGCACCCGTCCATCCCCATCGGACATTGCGCGAGCTCGATTCCGCAAATGTCTGAAATGATTCGCGCGATCATGACTTGCAGCGGATGCTCGGGCTGCTCGTAGCCGACCGTCTCCAACCCGAGAAAGCGAGCGGCCGCGAGCATGCCGGCATGCTTGCCGGAGCAATTGTTGTGGATGGGCAGAGCCCTTCGGTCGGCGCGGATCAGCTCCCGTGCCGCCTTCTCGCTCATCGGCCAATGCGGCCCGCACGCAAGCTGTCCTTCGTCGATCCCTGCCTTCGCAAGCAAGCGTCGCACCGTCTCCACGTGAATGTCGTCGCCGCTATGCGATCCGCAGGCGACCGCGAGCTCCTGATCGTTGAGACCGAAGGCGTCGGCGGCGCCGCTTTCGACGAGCGGAATCGTCTGCATCGCTTTGACCGCCGAGCGCGGAAAGACCGGCGTGTCGATGTCTCCTAGAGCCAGAACAATCTCGCCGCTGGCATTGGCGATCGCAATCGCGCCCCGATGCCGGCTTTCCACAGCGTCGCCGCGTGCAATCTCGACGAGAACCGGGTTTGCCCCTGCATCAGCCATGAATCGAATCCTGCACCTGCACTCTTAAACTCTTCCGAGGACTCAGCATTTGACCTGCCGCGCATCGCCACGCGAGATCGGTTTCGCCTTCGCATCCCCATGCGGGGCAAGTTCCAGTGGTGCGCCCGTCGCATGCTTTGACGTGCGGATGACGAGCGACGTCTTGACGCTCGCGACGTTGGGCGCGGCGGTCAGCTCTTGGATGATGAAATCCTGAAACGCATTCAGGTCCGGTGCCACGCAGCGCAACATGAAGTCGATCTCTCCCGACAGCATGTAGCAGTCGCGCACGATCACCCAATTCGCCGCCCGCTTCTCGAAGGCGATGAGATCCGCTTCTGCCTGACTGTGAAGGCCCACCATTGCAAAGGCGCTCACGTCGAAGCCGAGGGACCTCTCTTCCAAAAGCGCCATGTAGCCCTTGATCAGTCCGGCATCCTCCAGCGCGCGCACGCGCCGCAAGCATGGCGGCGCCGAGATGCCCACGCGCCGCGACAGCTCGATATTGGTAAGACGCCCATCGGCCTGAAGCTCCTTCAGGATGTGCCAGTCCGTGGCATCGAGACGTGCTGCGCGCATAGGGGCCTCCTGGACGATCATGGAGCCCCGCGTTAGAAGCAGCGTGCTGGGGCGAGTCGCACGAAACGTAACTTAAGTTCAGCACATTAGAATAATCGAAAAGAAAATGAGCGCAATTCGTTCCAAAAGTTTTCCGGATGCGCAACTTAACGGCCGCTCTGCAGCCCCCCCTCCCCCGGTCCCGGGGGCCCTCCAGCAGGAGGCCTGGGTTCTGACCGACGGGTCTGTCGGCATGGAAGCGCAGGGGCTTGCGGTGGCCGAGGCGGTCGGACTGCCGTTCCGCCTGCGCCGCGTTCGCGTCGGAGGCGTTCGCGGCCTCGTCCCCGCTCCGCTTCAGCTCCTGCTGCGCCCGATCAAACTGCTCGCATCCGTCGAGAGCGATACCCACTTGGAAGCGCCCTGGCCGCGCCTTGTCATCTCGATTGGCCGCAGAAGCGTGCCGATCGCGCTTGCGGTCAAGCGCCTCTCCGGCGCTTTCGCCGTGCATATCCAGAACCCCAAGGTGCCGGCGCGCCTGTTCGATCTCGTCGCCGCCCCACTTCATGACGATTTCACCGGACCCAACGTCATCACCACCTTCGGGGCGGTGCATCGCGTCTCCCCGGATCGCATTGCGGCGGAGGGGGAGCGGTTTGCCCCGAAGTTCGCCGACCTCCCTCAGCCCCGCGTTGCGGTGCTGCTCGGGGGCACGAGCCAAGCCTTCAGTTTCGACGCAGGAGATGCGGAGGCCTTTGGCGCAAAGCTCGCAGCGCTTGCCCGCACGAGCGGCGCCTCCCTCCTCGTCACCCCGTCGCGGCGCACGGAGCCGGCTGCGCTCGCGGCGCTGAGCAAGGCCATTGCGAATGTGCCGCACTACGTGTGGGACGGCACCGGCGAAAACCCCTATCTCGCGCTGCTTGGGCTTGCCGACACGATCGTGGTCACGGGCGATTCCGTCAACATGGTCACCGAAGCGGCCGGGACGGGCAAGCCTGTCTACGTGCATCCTTTGCGCGGCCGCTCGCGGCGGCTGTCGCGTTTCCATGACCTGATGCGCGAGCGTGGCGCCACCCGCCCCTTCGACGGCACGATTGAGAGCTGGACCTATCCTCCCATCAACGACACGGAATTGGTCGCCGCCGCCATAAGGGGTGCCTTGAACCTCGAGCCGCAGCCCTAAAGCATCCGCAATGTCCCTGGGTTGCGCTTCCACCCGTCTATGCTTACCTGTTGCGGTCCTTCCCCGCGCAAAAAGGCAAAATCCATGGCTTCCCGCCACGCCAAGCTGATCATCATCGGTTCGGGACCCGCCGGCTACACGGCTGGCATCTATGCCGCTCGTGCCATGCTGAAGCCGCTCCTGATCGAGGGCATCCAGCCGGGCGGCCAGATGACCATCACCACGGACGTGGAGAACTATCCTGGCTTCGCCGACGTGATCCAGGGACCGTGGCTCATGGAGCAGATGCGCCTCCAGGCCGAGCATGTCGGCACGGAGATCATCGCCGACCATATCGAGCGCGTGGACCTGAAGCGCACGCCCTTCACGCTCCATGGCGACAGCAGCACGGTTTACACCGCAGACAGCCTCATCATCGCAACCGGCGCGCAGGCCCGCTGGCTCGGCTTGCCGTCCGAACAGAAATTCCAGGGCTTCGGCGTTTCGGCGTGCGCGACCTGCGACGGTTTCTTTTTCCGCGACAGGACCGTGGTCGTCATCGGCGGCGGCAACACGGCTGTCGAGGAGGCGATCTACCTCGCCAACATCGCCCGTCAGGTCATTCTGGTGCATCGCCGCGGCGTGCTTCGCGCCGAGCGCATCCTGCAGGAACGGCTCTTTGCTCACCCCAAGGTCGACGTCATGTGGAATTACGAGCTCGCCGAGATCACGGGCGAGGAGAACCCACTCAACGTTACCGGCGTGAGGCTGAAAAGCACGCTGACCGGAGAGATCGTCCCGGTTGCCACCGACGGCGTGTTCATCGCCATCGGCCATACGCCGCAGACCGCCATGTTCCAGGGGCAGATCGAGATGACGCCGAGCGGTTACATCGTGACCAAGCCCGGCACGACGGAAACGAACGTGCCGGGCGTTTATGCCGCCGGCGACGTGACCGACGAGATCTATCGCCAGGCCGTCACCGCGGCCGGCATGGGCTGCATGGCCGCGCTCGACGTGGAACGCCATCTCGCCGGCATTGACCAGGTGGCTCACGCCGCGGAGTAAACTCCTTAAGGCTTAGGCCAGGGCATGATCGGCACCGCGCTGATCGCGTTCGCCGGCGACCCGTCGATGATCTTGGTGCTGATGGCGAGATAGACGAGCGTGCTCCGCTTCCGGTCGACGGTCCGGTAGATGCGCGTCTTCTTGAAGAAGATGGATGTCTTCTCGCTGAACGCGGCCTCTCGATCGGGCAGCGTCGCGATGTCGATCGTGACCGGGCCCATCTGTCGGCACGCCACGGAGAAATTCGACGGATCCTCGTTGAGTCCGAACGGCTGGCCCCAGCCGCCCTTGCGCGCCTGCGAGATGTAACAGGTGACGCCCGCGACTTTCGGGTCGTCGAACTGGCTGATGCAGACCTTGTCGTTCGGAGAAAGCAGATTGAACGTGGTCGAGACGCAATCGAGATCGTCCGCGCGCGCGGAAACCGGCAGCGCGAGCGCGAGCACCGCACAGACAAGCAGCGCCGCAGCAGCCGCGTTCCGCAGAACGGCGAGGCGTTGAACCTGTTGCAACCTTCGCCGCATGCTTCCGCTCCATCCTTTTGGCGGGTGATCTCTATTCGCCAGCGCCGGTGTCACCTAGTCATCGCTGCGTGTTTTGCAACGGCAGAACAGTCTAAAGGCAAGCGTCAGCCCTCCGCGACGCGAGCACCCGGAGCTTGCATCAGTCGACCCTCGCGAATGAGGGGATGGCGCGCCGTCCGGCGCAGTCTTGTAATGCCCGCGATCGTGAGATCGCGGCGGGCGCCTTACGGCGCGCCACATGCGGCGTCTATGGTGCCGGGCCCCGCTTCAATCCCGGACTGCCTATCCGGGACCTACGTGCCAGCTCCTGGCGGGGACTCCTAGTGGTCCCGGGGGGAGCTCCGGCACCGCCCGAGTGCCTTGTTGCGACAAGGTCCGCGGGCGCCGCACCCCGTCCCACACTCACGACGCCTCATGAACGCGCCCCTCAGTGGACGAGGTGGGTGCATCATAATGGAGGTTCGGAGGGGGAGGATAAGGGGACACAAGAAAGCGCGTCATGCTGAGGCGCGCCCGAAGGGCGCGTCTCGAAGCATGGCGGCGCCCTTCGAGACGGCCGCGTTCCGCGGCCTCCTCGGGGTGACGACGCCGTGCCGCGTGTCGGGACGCGTGTGGGTAGGCCGGAAAAGCGGCACCACAGCCGTCATCCCGGCGCAAGCCGGGATCCATGCAACGCGCGCCGAGTCTGCGGCTCTGGATACCGGCTTGCGCCGGTATGACGAGTCTGACGGAAGGACAACACGGGTCGTTACCAGATCCCCGCCTC
>DASQLK010000025.1:0-6793 GCA_035630055.1 Methyloceanibacter sp.
CCCGTCTCGATGGCGAGAGCGCCAAATCCGAGTGTCGCGATATTGCCGCTGTTGTTGAGCTCGATGAAGCTGCCGTTTCCGATCGTGGTCAGGAAAATGACCGCCACCGGATCGGCCCGGTCGGCGCTGTTGTTGCAGGTGACAGAAACCGGCGATGGAAGCGGAAAGAGGAAATTGACGATCGGTCCAGGTGCAGGCGTCTTCACGCAAGGTAAGGCCAGTGCCTGACGGCTGGACCCGACGCTGCCTATCGCTGCGAGAAGGAGTGCAATCGCCCACGGAGCGATCCGGATGGAACAGCCTCGCGCGCGGCCAAAAAAAGCCTGCGCCAGCCGCAGCTGGAATCGCGTTCCCGCGCGCGTCATGCAGTCTCCCCCCAGGCGCGAAGCTTTCCGCGCTCTGCCCTGCCCCGGCCGAGTTGAAGATGTATGCGAACGCAATACCAGCGAAGCTTAGAAATACCCCCAATTTCCTTGCGCCGGATAGTTGTTTCGGGGCAACACCCTCGTTTCCAATTTTGCGGGGAGCGGGCGGCGCCGTTTCGTCCTATTCTCGCAAAGCCGGAAAGCTGACCGGCAGGAAGTTGAGGATGGTTGTCAGGCCTCTCAATCAAAAGGCTTTTTGGCGCTTTGGCCGTCGTGGTTCTGCTGAGCGGGCCTGCCTTCGGGGAGGCTGACCCGCTCGCAAACGCGGCCGCCTGGCGCCTCGGGGACCAACTCAGCCTCGCTGGCCTTTTGCACGCACAAGGGGGTCAGAAGGAACGGGTCGACCAGCTGCTTGCCGATATGAAGCCGCTCACGGATGCCATGGGCATTGAAATTAGCCCATTCCCGCCGCGGGCGGCCAATACGGCGACCGCCTATACCGACATCCTCGAATATCTCGTGAAGGGCGGCGGCGCCAATATCGGGGCGGGGCTCGATATCAGGTTCGGCCCTAAAGCGGCCGTGCTTTACGAGGTGTCGATGAAATCGAACCTGCTGATCCTGCTTTACGAGCCTGGCCAGGATCGCGGCATCGGCGAGATGATCGAAAAGCGCTTAAGCGAGCTCAAGCTGCCGGAATCGCTTTGGGTCGGCGTGGTGAGAGCGATTGACCGCAAGGGGTCCGAGGCCGAGGTCAAGGACGCGGTCTTCAAGATGCACGACGATGTCGCGGACTATCTGCAGAGGCAGGTTCCAGAGAGGCCGACCCCGCGCCCCTGACACTCGATTGCTAACAATCGAGGCAGGGTGCGCGCGATCAGACTTGCGCTATTTCAGCGGCGGCGCTGCCGGCGGCAGTGGCTCGGTCGCCACGGCGGCGTTGTGATGGAAGCAGCCGCCGAGCCCAATGCAACCGGCGATGATCGTAAACGCGATAATGAGACGCATGGATTGTTCCCCCTGTGTTTTGTGTCCCGTTGTCCGGCTAACAAACGTGTAGGGCCGGGATTGGTTCAAACCATGCTCAAATTTTGACCGCTAGGAATCTCCTCTTTTTCAGACTCAAGTTATGAGCGCTCAAGCCATTTTTTTTGGTCCAGCGGTGTCCATAGGCGGATCGGCGCCTCAGTCCGGATCGAGAAAACCCAGCGCTTCGACGCGGGCATAGTCGCCGGCGATGAGACGATCGCCGATATCGAGGCGATATCGTGCATTCGGCACCCTCACCTTGCGCGCGAGCGCATTGGCGGCATCGCGCGCTTCCGCAATCGTCTCGCCGATGCCCGTCACCACCATCGGGTAGCCGTAGATACCGCTCGTCACGAGCACGCCCGCCTCCAGTCCCACTTCCCCGTAGTGGAGATGCCGCTCCTCCTCCGGCGTCAGCGGCGGATCGAAAACGACCGGGAAGCCGATCGGCTCGGGAATGTTCGCCCGCGTATAGGGGAAAGGCGGCGTCGTGATCACCACGCCCACGCAAAAGCCCGGCTTCGTCTCGAAACGTTCGCGCTCGCGGCGGATCAACGTGCGAAAGAGATCGCCCCACGAGGTGCGCTGCAAGGGATCGAGAATGGCGAAACCCGGATAGCCGAAGCGGCAGGTAAACTCGAGCGGCCAGACGCCCGCCTCGTTCACGATCGTGTTGAGGTTGATGTAGCCGCAATAGCCCTCTTCGCGCAGGAGCGGCTCCATCTTGCGTAAGGTCAAATCGAAGAAGCGGTTTGTACGCGCGTAGGTGACGACCGTGCCCATCTCGCCGGTGAGCTCGCCGAGACCGCCCGGGAAGAACCGCTTGTGCTCCCAATCGAGGCAGGCCGGCGGCAGAAAGCGCTCGCCATTGAAGTAAGCGCCGACCCCCATCTCGACCCCGTCGATCGCCTCCATAAGGATGAAGCTCGCGGTGCGGGGAGGCTTTAAGGTGAGAAGCGCCTTGATGTCCTCTCCGCGCGCGTCGGCGCCAACATAGGTCGGATCTTCCGGGCCATTGGCTTTAAAGACGTAGCGGGCGGGACGTTCCGTGACGAAACGGCAGGCCTCGTCAGGCGACGTGAAGTCCCACACACGCGGCACCGAGAGGCCGAGGCCCGATAGAATTCGCTGCGCATAGCTGCGATCATGCTCAAGCTTCGCCCCATAGGCGCTGCTGCCGATCACATTGAAGCCGTCGCGCCTAAGTTGATCCTGACGCCGGCCCCGTCCATCGGCGACATTTTCGAAGACGATCAGACCATCGTCGCCGACAGCGCGGATCCAAGGGAGCTCGACCTCCCAATCGTTGACGCGCTCGACAAGGCCGGCGAGCGTGCCGTGACACATCGGGTCGGAAATGTGGATCTTGACTTCGTGTTCGTCGTCGCGAAGCCGAAGATATAGCGCTCCGAGGTCTGCCGCATCGCCAACGCCTAGGATGCGCATGACGTGAGCATGCGCTTAGGCGGCCTTGCTCTGCGGCTTCGCGGCGAAGTGCTCCCGGTACCGCTCGAAGCAGCGCCAGCCATGCCACAGCCGCAAGATCGCGCCTTCGCCCATGGCAGCAGCGCTCTCCGGAATCTCGCTCACGAGCGAGCGCAGCACCTCGCGGTTCCAGCATTCGGAATGCTTGACGTCGAGCACCGCATGCAAGCGGAAGTAATGCCGCTTCTTGGATGGGATGCCGAGCCGCTTCAGCCCTGCATCGACGTAGCCGGCGCGGGTCGGCGCGGTCATCTCGATGACCCCGAGCGCGCCGACAGAGTGATAAGTATATTGGCGATGCCGAGCGAGAGTCAGCATCATGTTGCCGAGCGCAAGTGATTCCGGAAGGACATGCTCCGGGCTCGCGTCAACTTCGAGGTAGGCTGCGAGACGCTCCAGCATCGGCCCGTGCATGCCCTTCTCGCGGCCGCGCCCCATCTCGTCCCAATAGTTGCGCGCCATCTCGAGCTTCGCCGTTGTCGGCATTTTCACCTGTGTCATCGCGAGGAGATCGTCGAAACCAGCCTCGCCCGCCACCTCCTGGGTAATAAACCAAAGCATCTCTTCGCGCGACGCCTGTTCGGCTAGCCACGGAAACAGCGGATCGCCCTGGCCGGGACCGGTCTCCTTCAAATCCTCATACCACGCGACGAAGCCATCGACGTCATCGGGGATATCCGCGACCAGCGGCGCGATCTCTTGGCGAACGGCTTCGACATATTCCACTTCCGCAATGGCCACCTTGGCTTCGGCGGCGATATCGTCGCGCCAGTCTGGCGAAGGGAAAGCCGGGTTGAGCTGACGGCCGTTATATTTCGCAAGCTCCGTTTGAAATTTCGCGAAGCCCGCACCGTCAAGATCGGAAGCTCTCTTCGTCCACTTCAAGTCTGCGGTCGGCATGGGTCTATTCCTTCGTCACGGTCAGGAGGACGGCGGCAATGCGCTCCGTCTGCGCGTAGGCCGGCCGCTCCAATTCTTCGCCAAAGATATCGGGATCGATCTCGTCATAGGTACTGCGGCAGGGATGGGCCGCAAGCAGCGGGGCAACGCCTGCCTGAAACATGTCCACGCCGGCAACGATTGGCGTGCCCGTGTAGAGGACGAGGCGGCCGTGCGGCGGAAGCCGCCGCAAACTTTGCTCGACAATGCGGAGCGCGATCCCGGTGCCATGATCGCCACCACCATCGCGATAGAGGCGTGCGTCCTCATCCACGAGATAAGGCGGATTGGCGATGACGATGTCCGGGGTCCCGTCAAGGCCATCGAGCAGATCGCTCGTCGCGATTTCGGCGTCGGGGACATCGTTGAGCCGCGCATTGGCCGCCGCGAACATCAGCGCCCTCGCATTGATGTCGGAGAGGACGATGCGGACGCCACGCGGCAAGAGGTGCCGTGCGGCGTAGATACCCCCTGCCCCGCAGCCGCAACCGATGTCGAAGAGCGTGGGCGGACGCGCAGCGTCCCCCGCGGGGATTGCATGACGCAATGCCGCAACGAAGCGGTAGGTATCGGGGCCAAAGAAGACGGCGTCACGCTCGTGCGTGGGAAACGCGGTATGCGCGAAAATAAGTTCGCCGAGCGTCGCGAAGCGAAGTTTCGACTTAAAGCGTCCATCGACGGCCTCTAGCTGTCCGCTGCCTTCCAGGAGCCGGAACATCGCCGCATCGAGCATCCCGGGCGGGAACCAGGCGTTCCATCCGAAGACATCCTCCAACCGGGAGGGTTCACGATTGCGGTCGAGAATTCTGGCGTGGGTGGCGGGTGTGACCGCAGTGAAGCGATAGTTCCGGGCTCGCAACTCGCGTCCAAGCCCGACGATGGCGTCACTGATGGTCGTCACGGCGCTACCCGGCAGATAAGCCGCCAGGCCGGGCTATGGTTCCAGCGCATGGCGTTGATTTCGCAGGGCAATGGTGCCCAGGGGCGGATTCGAACCACCGACACGCGGATTTTCAGTCCGCTGCTCTACCAACTGAGCTACCTGGGCATTCGCCGAAGGCCGGGCCCTCCCCGGAGGGGGCCATGTGCGGCATGGCTCTGGCTTATAGAAAATAGGTCCATCCCTGTCGAGAGCAGTTGAGGATATGGCGGCGCGCCACACCCTAGCACCCCGGGGCGGTGGCTGGAGGGTCGGCGGGCCCCCGCGGAGAGTTCGCTCGCCTGCGCTCATGCGCCATTAAACCATGCGCGCAGGTGGCGGGGATAAGGAGACGCTCAGTCGTTGTTCTCCTCTTCGGATTGCGTGGAGACCGTTTCGCCGGCGATGGCGTAGCGGCCGCCGAGCCAGCGGCCGAGATCGATGTCGCTGCAACGCTTGGAGCAGAAAGGGCGGTAGGCGGTATCGGCCGATTTACCGCAGACCGGGCATTTGGCGACCTTGGCGGCTTGACCGCCAGGGGACGTGACTTTTGCCTTTGAGCGCAACGGCGCTGTCACTCCGTCTCCACCTCGACCTTGTTGAGCCAGAACATGCTGACCGGGTAGCCCTCGCTGCGCAGGAGTGCAGTGGTCTCAGTCAGCGGCAAGCCGACGACATTCGTATAAGAGCCGACAAGCTTCACGACAAAGCCGCCGGCGATGCCCTGAATGGCATAGCCTCCGGCCTTTCCCTTCCACTCGCCGCTCGCAACGTAGTTGCGGATCTCCTCGTCGGAGATGTAGCGGAAGCGAACACGGGTCTCGACCACGCGCTCGCGGAAGCGGCCGTCCGAGGCGGACAGGCAAATGGCGCTATGCACGCGATGGGCGCGGCCGCGCAGGAGGCGCAGCGCATCGATCGCCTGCTGCTCGGTCTCGGCCTTGCCGAGCACGCGGCGGCCGACGGCAACGACGGTATCGGCAGAAAGAACCAGCGCATCGGCATAGTCCGGCTCTTCGCGGACCAGCCTGCGGCCGGCCTCGGCCTTGGCGCGCGCCAAGCGGCGCACGATGTGGCGGGGCACCTCGCCCTTGGTGACGCTCTCGTCCACGGAGGCAGGACGCAAGGCATCGGGGACGACGCCGACCTGATCGAGGAGCGCGAGACGGCGCGGCGACGCGGAGGCCAGCACGAGCTTCGGGCGCAAGGTCACGCTCGGCGCGCGCGGGCGCGCGGAGACCGCCGCGCGCTTGGCGGCGCCAGGGCGCAAGCGCCCGAGCTTACTTAAAGCGGTAAGTGATACGTCCCTTGGTGAGATCATAGGGTGTCATCTCGACTAGAACCTTGTCGCCTGCAAGCACCCTGATCCGGTTCTTGCGCATCCGTCCCGCCGTGTGGGCGATGATCTCGTGTTCGTTTTCGAGTTTCACCCTGAAGGTGGCGTTGGGGAGCAGCTCCGTCACTACCCCCGGAAACTCAAGCATCTCTTCCTTCGTCATAAGGCTCCTTTCGAGTCCCGCGTTGCGGCGGAGAATGGTCGTGTGGGGAGGCAAAATCAAGCCGGATCGCGGGAGACTCAAGGCGCGCCAAGGCGTTGCCGCGGCGGAGAACGCCCGGCTGATCCCTGAATCTCGTTCGCCGTCTCTTTCGAGACGGGCCTTTGGCCTCCCCGGGACGACTTTCGACGAGGGGGTGACGCGCCGTCCGGCGCAGTCTTTTCAGTGTCCGCGATCTTTCGGACCGCGACGGGCGCCTAACGGCGCGCCAGCAAGCGCTCATCTAGCGAAGCGATAGCGCGTCACAAAACGCCGCGCACCTTGCGCTAACATTGCGGCGCCCTTCGAGACGGCCGCGTTCCGCGGCCTCCTCAGGGTGACGCCGTGCCGCGCGTCGGGACGCGTGTGGGTAGGCCGGGAAAGCGGCACCACAGCCGTCATCCCGGCGCAAGCCGGGATCCATGCAACGCGCGCCGAGTCTGCGGCTCTGGATACCGGCTTGCGCCGGTATGACGAGTCTGACGGAAGGACAACACGGGTCGTTACCAGATCCCCGCCTC
>DASQLK010000026.1:0-5511 GCA_035630055.1 Methyloceanibacter sp.
TATTTCATGGGTCCGGATGGCGAATACATCACGCATTTCCCCTTTGGGACCTCCGCCGACAAGATGAGCGAAGGCATCCGCCGCTACCTTTAGCCGCGCAGCGGTTTTCCGACCTCTGACGTTGTAACGTTGCAGCGCAGCATAGAATCACCAATTGATTCCGCGCTGCAGCAACTTTATCCATGAGTCGGCGGAAGGTAGGCCATGCTTTATCACCTCTACGAGCTGAACCAGGCTGCGTTGAGCCCCGCAAGGGCTGCGGCAGAGGTCGGCCGGCTGCTATTCCGCAACCCCCTCAATCCTGCTTCCCATACACCCTTCGGCCGCAGCGCCGCCGCCGCGCTTGAGCTTTTTGAACGCACCACGCGCCGCTACCGCAAGCCGGTGTGGGGAATCGAGACGACCACCGTCGACGGCCGTGAGGTGTCCATCCGCGAGCGCACCGTCATGGTGAAGCCGTTCTGCAATCTTGTGCATTTCGAGCGCGACGTGCCCGCCTGGCGCAGGCGGAAGGACAACAAGGTCCTCATCGTCGCCCCGCTCGCCGGCCACTACCCGACGCTTTTGCGCTCGACCGTGCGCGACATGCTGCCGGATCATGAGGTCTACATCACCGAGTGGGAGGACGCCCGCAACGTTCCGCGCATCGCCGGCAGCTTCGATCTCGACGATTACATCGACTACCTGATGGACTTCTTCCGCCACTTCCGCGGCGACGTGCATGTCATGGCGGTCTGCCAGCCGACGGTGCCGGTCTTCGCCGCCGTGTCCCTCATGGAGGCTGCTAACGACCCCCATGTGCCACATTCCATGGTGCTCATGGCCGGCCCCATCGACGCGCGCGAAAATCCGACCTCCGTGAACGAGTTCGCCGTGTCGAAAACCGTAAGCTGGTTTCAGCGCAATGTGATCACCCAGGTTCCGTGGCCGCAGCCCGGGGTACTCCGCAATGTCTATCCAGGCTTCCTGCAGTTGACCGGCTTCATGGGCATGAATTTCGGCCGCCATCTCTCCGCCCACCGCGATCACTTTCATAACCTGATCAAGGGCGACGGGGATTCAGCCGAAAAGCATCGCGAATTTTACGACGAATTCCTCGCGGTCATGGATCTGACCGAGGAGTTCTACTTGCAGACGATCGAATCCGTCTTCATCGAGCATCGCCTGCCAAAAGGTGAGATGATTCACCGTAATCGGCGCGTCGACCCGAGCAAGATTCGCCGCGTTGCCCTCATGACGGTGGAGGGCGAGAAGGACGACATCACGGGCCTCGGGCAGACCTTTGCCGCTCACAACCTATGCGCGAACCTCCCGGAGACGATGCGCGCGCACCACGAGCAAGCCGGCGCGGGACACTACGGCGTTTTTAATGGTAGGCGTTTCCGAACGGAAATCGCCCCTAAAATCAAGGACTTCATGGCCGCGCACACACGTCGCCGCGGCGTCTTGGCCCGGGCTTTTAGCCGCAACGCATAAACTGGGGCGAGCATCCGCCCCCGACCCTGTGCTATCGTGGGTCCCGCCGAATCGGAGGATAACTCCGGCGGTGGCAGGGAGCGTAGTGTTATGCTTAAGCGGCTCAAGCCTGGTCGCGGCGAAACCATCGAGGTTAAGATCCGCGGACTTGGAATCCCACTTTTAATCAAGAAAAGCGCGCGAGCGCGGCGGTTCAGCCTGCAAGTGAGCGAAGCGCGTCGCGGTGCGCTTCTGACAATGCCGGCATACTCAAGCTACGGTGAGGCCGACGAATTCTTGTCGCGCCATCTCGGCTGGCTGAAGGAGCGCGTTGCCGGTTTGCCGGAGCCCGTGCCGTTCAGTCACGGCGCGATCGTGCCTTTGCGGGGTCTCGCGCATCAAATCCGATTCGTTGGCTTTGTCCGTCACCGCGGCATCGTCTGGGTGGAAGAACCCGAATATGCGCGCCCTGCGCCGGCATGGCCCGAAGGTGCGCGCGTCTCGGTGCGGCGTTTGCCGCGTCTGCATGTGACCGGCGAGGAAGATCATGCGCCGCGCCGCCTGCTCGACTGGCTCAAGCGGCAGGCGCAACTCGATCTCAAGGCGCGCGTCGCAGTCCATGCGAGGCGCCTCGACCTCGAGCCGCAGCGCATCTATGTGCGCGATCAGACCACTCGCTGGGG
This sequence comes from Methyloceanibacter sp., assembly GCA_035630055.1. Classification (GTDB taxonomy): domain Bacteria; phylum Pseudomonadota; class Alphaproteobacteria; order Rhizobiales; family Methyloligellaceae; genus Methyloceanibacter. The sequence continues at coordinate 2,139 of DASQLK010000026.1, forward strand.
CTCCTGCTCCACGAGCGGCGCGCTGTCCTTCTCCTGGCGTCTCGTCCTCGCGCCGCCTTTCGTGCTCGACTATCTCGCCGCGCATGAGGTCGCCCATCTCGCCCACATGAATCACGGGCCGCGCTTCTGGGCGCTGGTGGAGCATACGATGCCGCGTCAGGCGCAAGCGCGCGAGTGGCTGCGCCGGCATGGCGCGAGCCTGCACCGCTACGGCTTCGACGGTTCGCATATGGCGTCGAACGGCTATTCGCCGAAGCGCAGCATCGAGTAGCTAGTTTCCGGTCAGGATCCCGAACACGCGTCGGAACAGCGGCTGGTCGTTGCCGGCCGGGCCTCGCTGCGCGGGAAGCTGCGCGACCTCGTCTTGGCTATATGCGTGTCCGGGCATGCGTGTGCCGGGGAGCGGGCGCGGCTCCAGCGTCTCGTGGGCAGAGAGCATGATCTCGCGCCAGAGCTCTGCCGGAACGGTGCCGCCGGTGACTTTCTTCATCGGCGCGTTGTCGTCGTTGCCGACCCAGATCCCCGCGACGTAATGCGCCGTGTAGCCTACGAACCACGCATCCCGCGACGCCTGGCTCGTGCCGGTCTTGCCGGCGGCGACGTGCAGAGGGATCGCCGCCGCGGCGCCCGTGCCGCGCGTGATGGCGGCATTCATCATGTCGTTCATCGCGCCGACATACGGCAAAGCCACCACCTGCTGCGGATGCTCCTTCCGCCGGTAAAGAACGGCTCCTTCGCCGTTGCGAACGCGGGCGATAATGTGCGGCGTGACGGCATAGCCGCCATTCGCGAACGGGACGTAGGCGCCCGTGAGCTCGATCGGCGTCACCTCTGCGGTGCCAAGCGCGATCGAGGGATTGTCGTGCAGCTTCGACTGGATGCCGAGGCGCCGCGCCGTGCGCGTCACGCGCCAGAGGCCGACATCGGCCGCGAGCTTCACGGCGACGGTGTTGATGCTGTCGGCCATGGCCTGGCGCAGGGACACGACGCCGCGGTAGCGGTTGGTGTAGTTCCTCGGCACCCATCCGGCGACGGAGATCGGCTGGTCGGTCTCGACAGAGTCCGGCGTGTAGCCGCTCTCCAGCGCGGCGAGATAGACGAACGGCTTGAAGGCGGAACCCGGCTGGCGATGGCCCTTCAACGCGCGGTCGAACGGGCTCGTCCAGTACGAGCGGCCACCGACAAGCGCCTTTACGCCGCCAGTCCTGTCGAGCACGACGATTGCGCCTTCGCCGATCCGCAAATGCGCCCCTTCGGTGTCGAGTTTGTTGCGCAGCGCCGACTGCGCCGTGCGCTGGATTTTGGCATCGATCGTCGTATCGACGATGAGGTCGCCGTCGGGCTCGCCCACAAGGGCCGGCAGGATTTCTGCAACCCAGTCTACGGCGTAAGGATAGCCCGTCACGTCGTCGCGGGCGCGTAAGCCGAGCGGCTGGCTCTGCGCGGCGCGCGCTTCCTCTTCGGAAAGAAACCCTGCGTCCACCATCTTGTCGAGCACGTCGTCGAGGCGCGTGCTCGCGAGGCTGACACTGTTGGTCGGCGCATAGCGTGACGGCGCCTTCAACAGGCCCGCCAGCAGCGCCGCCTGCGGCAGGGTGACTGAGCGCGCCGACTTGTCGAAATAATAGCGCGCGGCCGCTTCGACGCCGTAGGTGCCGCCGCCGAAATAGACGCGGTTGAGATAAAGCTCGAGGATCTCGTCCTTGTTAAAGCGCTGCTCCAGCCAGATCGCGTAGATCAGCTCTTCGAGCTTGCGCTTGATGGTGCGGTCCGGCTTGAGGAACAGGTTCTTCGCGAGCTGCTGCGTGATGGTCGACCCGCCTTCGATCACGCTGCCAGCAATGGCGTTCCTGACCGTCGCCCGGGCGAGTCCGATCGGATCGATGCCGAAATGACTGTAGAAGCGCCTGTCCTCGGTCGCGATCACGGCATTGATGAGATAAGGCGGCAGCTTCTCGAGCCGCACATGGCCGCGACGCAGGCCGCGCTCCGCAAGCACGGTGCCGTCGGCGGCGAGGATGGTGAGGTTCGGCGGCCGGTCGTCGAGCGTGGCGAGGATCGGGTCCGGCACCTGCGAGATGAAATAGACCACGGCGCCGCCGAGGACGATGCCGCCCCAGAGGACCGCGAGCAGCGAAAAGCGGAACGCCTTGAGAAGGTAGGGATGCCGCTCGGCAGCACGTCTGAGGCGCCACACCCGCCCTTTGCGCTTGGCAGGCTTGCGTTGGACGCGGACGGGGGCCTTCCGCCCGTTCCCGAAAGACGGCGCGCGGCGCGGGCCCGATTGGCTGGGCTTCGGAATCCGCCGTGCGCCTGTCATCAAATCCCCCGTGCAGCCGAAGCGGCGGGCGCAGGTGAGCGCCGGCGCAGCAATCCGTTAAGGATTACCGGCTTCGGATTGACACGGCGTTAAGGCATCGCGCGCGAGGGAGGATTTGGGCCGTTAAACGTCGAGATTGGCGACCGAGAGGGCGTTCTCTTGAATGAACTCGCGCCGCGGCTCCACCACGTCGCCCATCAGGCGGGAGAAGATGTCGTCGGCGTCCTCGCCTTCTTTGATCTTGACCTGCAGAATGGTGCGCGTGTCGAGGTCTAGCGTGGTCTCCCAGAGCTGGTCTGGGTTCATCTCGCCAAGCCCCTTGTAGCGCTGCAGCGAGAGGCCCTTGCGCCCGGCCGCCATAACCGCATTCAGGAGGTCGCTCGGACCGTACACTGGGATCGTGATGTCCTTGCGCCTGAGGGTGGCGGGGCGGGCATAGACCTCCTGCAGATGCGCGGCAAAGCTGTCGAGCTTGAGCGCGTCGGCGGACGCGATGAACGGCCCGTCGATCAGATGCGACTCCATCACGCCGCGCAGCTCGCGCCAGAACCGCAAGCCGCCTTCGGGCAGGGCCTCGGCATGCCAGCCGCGCTCGGTCTCGTCAGAAAGCGCGTCGAGCCGCTTGCCGATATAGGCGGCAGCCTTCTGCGCCTGGTCGCTGTCCTTCAGCACCTTCGGGTTGAGCACGCCGGCAATGGCAGCCTGCTCGATGACGAAGCGCGGATAGCGGTTGTGCATGCCCTTCAGGATCGCGGTGATCTTGCGCGCGCTTTCCACGATGTCGCGCAAGTCGGCGCCGCCGCGTTCGGCCTTGTCGCCGGTGACGAGCAGGGTGTCTTCGAGGCCTTCCTCGATGAGATAGTCCTCAAGCGCGATCTCGTTCTTGAGGTACCGCTCGCCGGTGCCACGCTTCACCTTGTAGAGCGGCGGCTGCGCGATGTAGAGGTGGCCGCCTTCGACGAGCGCCGGCATCTGCCGGTAGAAGAAGGTGAGCAGCAGCGTGCGGATATGCGCGCCGTCGACGTCGGCGTCCGTCATGATGATGATCTTGTG
>DASQLK010000027.1:0-3234 GCA_035630055.1 Methyloceanibacter sp.
GACTCCTTGCCGGTACGGCGGTCGGCTTCCACCTCGTAGGAGACCTTCTGGCCTTCAGCGAGGCCGCGCATGCCGGCGCGCTCAAGGGCTGTCGCATGGACGAAAACATCCTTGCCGCCATTGTCGGGCTGAATGAAGCCATAGCCCTTCGTCTCGTTATACCACTTCACGGTTCCCGTATTCATCGGGGAAGTCCTTTCACTGTCATCTGCACGTTTGGACGAGTGCGCGAGCACATCGGTCCGGTTTGGTCGATCTTTGGAGAGGGTAGTCTGAACGTGCGCTCGGCAGTGCGAAGCGGCCCAGTCGTCCGGCCCAATGTCGATGCCCCCCGAGATACCCGCCGAGGGGAAAAATTGCAAGTCGCGTCACGGCCCGCGCCCGCCCGCAACAGCGCCGAGCGGCGCAGATTCCGGCGTGCGGAAAGCCGGCAGTCCAACCGGCAAAATCGGGCTCCATCTAGTTTAGATATTTTCTAAGCTGTTGATTTCGCAGCTTTTTCCTTGACAAGGCGTTTCGATTGCCGTGTGTGGGAAAGGCTTGGACGTGACGGGCCGCACAGGCGGGGGTTGACGGGTGCGGGTCCGGTTCCGTCCGACAAGCTCCGGCACGATGTCCGCTGACTTCGCTCCCTGAGCCGCGGCGCGGGGAAGAGCACGGAAGCGTCATGTCCCGGACCGGTCAGGCTGACCGGGACAATCCCGTTTTGATCGGAGGCACGGAACGAGGGATGATCGTCTGCTCTTGCAATCTCCTGTCCGAGGACGTCATCCGGCAATGCCTCAATCCCGGCCCTGAATGTCCGCGCACGCCCGCGCAGGTCTACCAATGCCTCGGCTGCAGCCCGCAATGCGGCTCCTGCGCCCGCACGATCCGGTCGATCATGGCGGCCGCCGGCGTCGAACGCGCCCTGCCGGCCGGCCCCGGCGCCTGCAGCAGGGGATGTTGCCCGAAGGCAGCGGCTCTCGCGCAAGATGCCGCGTGACGACCGGTGATCACCCGCTGAGCTTCCGGCCGAAAATGCTTGAATAGCGAGCCTGTCCGTCGTGGCATAAGCCATCACCGACAAGGCGACAGGCGGGGACGGATGAAGGGCGACGCGCGCGTTATCGAGTATCTCAACCAGGGGCTTCGCTCCGAGCTCACCGCCATCAACCAGTATTGGCTGCATTACCGCCTCCTCGACGACTGGGGCTACAAGCGGATGGCCAAGAAGTGGCGCAAGGAATCCATCGAGGAGATGGAACACGCCGACCGTTTCACCACTCGTATCATCTTCCTCGAGGGCTTCCCGAACATGCAGGTGCTCGATCCCCTGCGCATCGGCCAGAATGTCAAGGAGGTGCTCGAAGCCGATCTCGCCGCCGAATACGGCGCGCGCACCCTCTACGAAGAAGCGGCCACCCACTGCGAGTCCGTCGGCGACCGGGTGTCCAAGAACCTGTTCGAGGACCTGATGAAGGACGAGGAAGGCCATATCGATTTCCTCGAGACCCAGCTCCAGCTCGTGAAGCAGATCGGCCTGGAGCTTTATGCCCAGCGTCACATCGGCGACATCAGCGACGACGACTAGGACCGGCGCCGCCTCTCGCCGCACTGGGTGATGCCGGCGCCGCTCCTCGCCTGACGCAGCGCGTTGGAACGGGCGATCGGGCGCGCGCATGCTGGCGCAGCCCGGCCGACATGCTAAAGCTGTCGCAAACGCGATCCGCCAAGGAGAGTTCGATGAAGCGTCGTCAGTTCCTCACCGCGGCAGGAGCCGGTCTCGCCGCCGGCGCGGTTGCCAGCCCCGCAATCGCCCAATCCATGCCGGAGGTGAAGTGGCGGCTGACGTCGGGCTTCCCGAAATCCCTCGACACGCTCTTCGGGGCGGCCGAGCTGTTCGTGCGCTACGTGTCGGAGGCGACCGACGGCCGTTTCCAGATCCAGCCCTTCGCGCCGGGCGAGATCGTCGGAACGCCGCAGGCGACCGATGCGGTCTCCAACGGCACCGTCGAGATGACCCATACCGCGTCGTATTACTACGTCGGCAAGGATCCGACCTACGCGCTCGGCACCGCCATCCCCTTCGGCCTGAACTCGCGTCAGATGACCGCCTGGGCCTATCACGGCGGCGGGCTCGATCTCCTCAACGAGTTCTACGGACGGCAGAACCTCTACAGCCTACCGGGCGGAAACACCGGCACCCAGATGGGCGGCTGGTTCCGCAAGGAGCTCAAGACCCTCGAGGACCTGAAGGGCTTGAAGTTCCGCATCGCCGGCATCGCCGGGCAGGTGATGCAGAAACTCGGCGTCGTGCCGCAGCAGATTCCCGGGGGCGACATCTATCCGGCGCTCGAGCGCGGCACCATCGATGCGGCCGAGTGGGTCGGTCCCTACGACGACGAGAAGCTCGGCTTCTACAAGGTGGCGCCGTTCTACTACTATCCGGGCTTCTGGGAAGGCAGCGCCATGGTGAGCTTCTTCTTCAACCTGCAGAAGTGGAACGAACTGCCGAAGAACTACAAGGCCATCGTCCAGGCCGCGGCGGCCTATGCCCACACGGACATGCAGGCCAAATACGACACCCGCAACCCGGCCGCCTTCCGGCGCCTGTTCGGCGCCGGCGCGCAACTGCGCGCCTTCTCGCAGGAAACCATGGAAGCGGCCTTCAAGGCCTCCAACGAGCTGTTCGACGAGATTTCCGCCAAGAACGCGGATTTCAAGAAGGTCTACGACAACATGCGCGCCTTCCGGAACGAAGAATACCTGTGGTTCCAGGTCGCCGAATACACCTACGACAATTTCATGATCCGCGCCCGCGCGCGCGGTTAGGAGCGATGCGTCCGATCACGGGCGCTGCCTAAGCTGGTCGCGGCACGCGCGCTGCGACGCGAGAAGGCGGCCGGTTCGCACCGGCCGCCTTTGCTTTTCCAGGACTCGTGAGACGCTTTACGCGGTCTGCTGGATGGCCGACAGCGTCCATGGCCCGGCGCGCTCGCGTCGGAAGGTCCACAGCTCGGTCGCTTCCATCGGCTGCTCGGGATCGCCGGAGACGATCCGCCCCGTCGCCTTGTCGACCGTGACCTCCTTCATGGCGAAGCGCATCGCGACCGTTGCGTACTCGGTCTCCCCTTCGCGCCAGGCCTCGGCCAGATCGCCCTGCACAAGGCGGACGTCGGACGAGGTGTTGACCACGCCCTGCCGGGCGTTCTCGTTGAGCTCCTCCTGCAGGTATCCCGCCATCTCGGGCGT
>DASQLK010000028.1:0-2296 GCA_035630055.1 Methyloceanibacter sp.
TCGTCGTGTCACGCAGTCGCCAGCGGCTATTCCCCGCTCGCGGCGGCCACGCCATTCAAGGAGGTCGCCGACCGTCCTGGCATGACCGGGACGGCGCTCGCTGTCTTCCTACAGACCTCACATCCGACGATGCCAAATTTCATTCTCGACAAACAGGATATGCTTGACGTGATAGCCTATATTCAGAGCCTCAAAGAGGATCATCCTACGGAGCACTAGGGCGAAGCGACTGCCGCGGCTCTCAGCCGTCTGCGCCGTCCGTAGGACTACCGAAAATTTCGCAGTCCTGCTCATCGCATTCAAGGAGGCGATCATGCAGAAGATGATCAATGCGGATGACATAGCGGCGCTTCCGAACCCGATTCTCGATTTTTGGACCACGGGTGCCGAGGCGCAACTGAAGGCTTGGCAGGCTTATCAAGTCGAGGGGACGCGGTTCGTCGCCAAGAGACTGCAGGCAAACCTCGAATTCCTGCGCTCGCTCGGCCATTGCGGCGACTGGCAGGACATGGCGCATTGCCATCGGGCCTGGCTCGACGATCTGACAAAAGATTATTCCGAGGAGGTGGGACGCCTCGGAGGCACCACAGCCGCGCTAACCATGACCACGCTTGCCCCCGCCGCTTGGACCGCCCATCCTCGCGGTGCTAGTGTCAGCCTCAGGAATGGGTCTGCCCGCCCATAACCGCGGGCGGCTGGTGCTGATCGGAGACAAAGCTTGAGTGGTGAAGCGTTGCTCACGGGCGCCGTTGAAGGCGGCCGGCTGAAGCTCGTTGCCAGCGGCGCGTGGACCGCCGCGCGTGCGACTGATCTGGAAACCCTCATCGATGACCTCGCCCGCACGGGCCGCGACGCCGGAAGCGTGTCGATCGACATGCGCGGGATCACCGAATTCGACACGTTTGGAGCGTGGCTGCTCGAGCGGCTGGTGCGCGAAGAGCAGGCGAGGGGGCGCGAGGCGGATGTCGTCGGTCTGCCATCGCACGACCATGGCCTCTTCGCAGAGATGCACCAGGTCAACCGCGCCGAGGTGCATCGGCCGCCGGTTGAAGGAAGGATCTTCTCTGCCCTAGCGGCGATGGGCCAGTCCGCCGCCGGCTTTGGGCAGGATCTCTTAGCATTCGCCGCCACGCTTGGCCGTCTCGGCGTGGCAAGCGTGCGCGTCGTTCGCCATCCCGCGGCCTTTCGGTTCACCTCCGCGGTCTACCACTTCGATCGCGTGTGCTGGCAGGCCGTGCCGATCATCCTCCTGATCACCTTTCTGATCGGCGGCATCATCGCGCAACAGGGCATTTTCCACTTCAGTAAATTCGGCGCCGAGGTCTATGTCGTCGATCTTGTCGGCATCCTCGTCTTGCGCGAGATCGGCGTGCTCATCGTCTCCATCATGGTGGCGGGCCGTTCCGGCAGCTCGTTCACGGCGGAGCTCGGCTCGATGATGATGCGCGAGGAGGTCGACGCACTCCGAACCATGGGGTTCGATCCGATGGAAGTCCTGGTGCTTCCGCGTGTGCTGGTGCTGATCCTCGCGCTGCCGGTTCTCGCCTTTCTTGGCGCCATGTCGGCGCTGCTTGGAGGCGGTGTCGTGGCTTGGCTCTACGGCGGCATGGACCCAAACATCTTCATCGCCCGTCTTGGCGACGCGATCTCGCTCACCCATTTCGACGTGGGCATGGTCAAGGCGCCGTTCATGGGCCTCGTCATCGGTCTCGTCGCCTGCACAGAGGGACTGCGCGTCAAAGGCAGCGCTGAGTCACTTGGGCGGCAGACAACGGCTTCTGTGGTGAAATCTATTTTCCTCGTCATCGTGCTGGACGGCATCTTCGCCATCTTCTTCGCTTCGATCGGAATGTAGATGGAAAATAGAGCCGTCATTCATGTCCGCGATCTCGTTGTCGGCTTCGGTGACCGCAACGTGCTCGACGGGCTCTCGCTCGATGTCTTCGATGGAGAGATTCTCGGACTTGTCGGTGCATCCGGCGGCGGCAAGTCTGTCTTGCTGCGAACCTTGATCGGTCTTCTGCCAAAGCGCGCCGGCACGATCGAGATTCTCGGCGTCAACCTCGATGAAGCCGCCGAAAGCGAGAGGCGCGCTATCGAGCGGCGCTGGGGCGTGATGTTCCAACAAGGCGCGCTGTTCTCCTCGCTGACAGTGCGCGAGAATTTGCAGTTCGCGATGCGCGAGAACCTCAGCCTTTCGCCCCGGCTGATGGAAGAGATGACGACCGCCAAGCTGGAGATGGTGGGACTTGCGCCGGACGATGGCAACAAATTCCCCGCCGAGCTCTCCGGCGGC
>DASQLK010000029.1:0-2731 GCA_035630055.1 Methyloceanibacter sp.
TGGCGACTATCAGGCTATGGCGCAACATTTGCGCGCCGCCGGCATCCGCGCCGAAGTCTATCTCGGCACCTCTGGCATGAAGGCACAGATGAAATATGCCGACCGTCGCGGCGCGCCTTGCGCAGTGATCCAGGGCGGCGACGAGCGCGAGAAGGGCGAGGTCACGATCAAGGATCTCGTCCTTGGCGCCGGGCTGACCGGCATCGAGGATCGCGAGGAATATCTCAAGAAGCAGGCCGAGGCGCAGTTCACCGTGCCGGCGTCCGACCTTGTGAAAGCCGTTCGGGACGTGTTGTCCCGCCGCCAGGCGTGATCGCATGACCGCCGAATCCGCGCAGAGATTTGAGGCGCTTGAAGCGCAGGCGGCCTCTCTCGTCGACGTTTTTAAGAGAGCCGGCTACGAGCAGGTCGCGCCCTCCGTGATCCAGCCGGCTGACGTGTTCCTCGACCAGATCGGCGAGCGCATCCGCAGCCGCACCTATGTCTTCACCGACCTTGCCGGCGAGGAGCTATGTCTTCGCCCAGACCTGACCGTCCCCGCGTCGCGGCTTTATCTGGAGCGGCACCCGAACGCCGATGTCGAAGCGCGCTACTGCTATAACGGCAGCGCCTTCCGCTTTCAGCCGGCAGGCGGCACCGAGGTGCACCCGCGCGAGTTTCGTCAGGCCGGCATCGAATGCTTCGGCGTTGCCGACCGCGAAAGCGCCGACGTCGAAGTGGTGCTGCTGGCCGTGGAGGCTCTCCGGACCGCGGGCCTCACGGATTTCAACATTCAATTCGGTGACATCGCGCTCTTTTACGCTCTTCTCGATGCGCTTGAGCTGCCAGAGCGCTGGCGCTTGAAACTAAGGCACTATTTCTGGCGGCCGCCGGTCTTCCATGCCTTGCTCGCGCGGCTCGCGCGTGGCGAGCGCCCGCAAGGCAATGGCCCCGCAGCCGAGCTCGCCGCAGGTCTGGCAAAGCTCGATCAGGAGGCCGCCGAGGAGAAGGTCGCCGCCTATCTGGAGGAGCAGGGCGTTCCGCTCGCTGGCAACCGCTCTCTCACCGAGATCACGGCGCGCCTTGTCGATCTCGGCGCAGATCTCAGCTCCGATCCCCTGCGCAAGGAGATGGCGACCGTCATCGACTACTACCTCTCGGTGTCTGGGCCTCCTAAGGAGTCCCTCGATCGCATTGCCATGATCGCGAAAGGTGCCGGCATTGATCTCGGCCCTGCGCTCGAAGCCACGGTGCGCCGCTTTGAGCGCCTGGAGCAGAACGGCGTGGATCTCGCGCGTGCGAGCTTCACCACCGAGTTCGGCCGCAATCTGGAATATTACACCGGGCTCGTCTTCCAGGTCGGCGCGGAAGGCCAGCGCGACACTGGCCCCATCGCCGGCGGCGGCCGCTACGACGATCTGCTCTCCCATGTCGGCGCGCCCCGCAATGTGCCCGCCGTCGGCTCCGCCATCCACACCCAGCGGCTGCTTGCAGCCGTCGAGAGGTGAGGCGATGAGCGGCAAGCTGTCCTTCGCAATCCCGTCCAAGGGCCGTCTCAAAGATGCGGCCGCCGAGCTCTTCGCCCGCGGCGGCATGGCGCTGCGCAAGACCGGGCACGACCGGGGCTACCGCGGTGCGCTCGAAGGCGTGGACGGCGTCGAGATCGTGTTCCTGTCCGCCGCCGAGATCGTCCACTACGTGAGGAGCGGCCGCGTCCACCTTGGCATCACGGGCGAAGATCTCATCCACGAGTCCATCCCCGATGTCGATCTCAGCGTGGATTTCCTCGCACCGCTCGGCTTCGGCCGCGCCGATGTCGTCGTCGCCGTGCCGGATTGCTGGGTCGACGTGAGCCGCATGGCGGATCTTGAGGACGTCGCGGCGCAGTTCGCCCGCGAGCATGGCCGCCGCCTGCGTGTCGCCACCAAATACATGAACCTCACCCGGCGCTTCTTCGCCGCCCATGGCGTTGCAGGCTATCGCATCGTGGAAAGCGTCGGCGCCACGGAAGGAACCCCGGCCGCCGGCACCGCCGAGCTGATCGTCGATATCACAACGACCGGCACCACCCTTCGTGCCAATCATCTCAAGGTGTTGGAGGACGGCTTGATTCTGCGGTCGCAAGCCCAGCTCGTCGCCGCGCGCAAAGCGGACTGGTCGCCGGAAGCCGTTGCGCTCCGCGCCGCGATCGTCGCCCGCCTCGCGCAGCACGCCAAGCCTTGACGACCCATAGGGCAATGCTGGCGGCCTATGGTGAGGCGCAAACGGAGCGATTAGGCTCTTGCGGCATGCTGATTCGTTCCTTCCACACGCTTCTTCTCTCCGTCGCGGTCGCTGCGCCGGCGCTCGCGGCGCCGGAGCGCATCATCATTCTCCGCCACGGCGAGAAGGAAAATGACTGGAAGCTCTGCGCCACAGGCCAGCAGCGCGCCAAGGCGCTCGCCAAATTCTATCTCGGCCGCGGCGCCGCGAAGTCGCTCTTCGCCAAGGACGAGGAGCCTGCCTTTATCTTCGCCATCACGCTGCACACGCTCGAGCTCGCATCCCCTGCGGTCGCGACGTGGAGCAAGCCCATCATCCTCTATTCGGTCGCGCCGGAGGAGGGCCAGAGCAAGGACGGCTTCACCAAGGCGCTCAACCGGCGCACGCAAGAGGCGGCGCGCAACATCCTCTCCAACCCGGCGCTCGAGGGCAAAACCGTCGTGCTCGTCTGGGAGCACAAGCACATCGCCAATCGGGAGCTGGAGAAGAC
>DASQLK010000030.1:0-7083 GCA_035630055.1 Methyloceanibacter sp.
AGGTGGTGCAGCCATAGCCGACGAGATTGAAGCCGAGCGTATCGAGATCGTCCTGCACGCCCGCTGCTTCCAGATAGTCGCTCACGACCTGCGAGCCCGGCGCGAGCGAGGTCTTCACCCATGGCTTCGTCATGAGCCCGCGCGCGACCGCGTTCCGCGCCAGCAGTCCTGCGCCGATCATCACGAACGGGTTTGACGTGTTGGTGCAGGACGTGATCGCCGCGATCACCACGTCGCCGTGGCCGAGATCGAAATTCTTGCCCTCCACCGGCACACGCCTGTTCGCCTCCGCGCCCTTGCCATATTCACGATGCAGCGCGTCCGCGAAGGACGCGGCGGCGTGCGTCAGCGGCACGCGATCCTGCGGCCGCTTCGGCCCAGCGATCGAAGGCACCACGCTGTCGAGATCGAGTTCGAGCGTCTCGGTGAAGACCGGGTCCGGCGTATCCGCCTCGCGGAACAGGCCTTGCGCGCGTGCGTAGGCCTCGACGAGCTTCACTTGCGCGGGCTCGCGACCGGTTGCTTCGAGATAAGCGAGCGTCTCTTTGTCGACGGGGAAGAAGCCGCAGGTCGCGCCATATTCGGGCGCCATGTTCGCGATCGTCGCGCGGTCCTCGAGTGGCAGATTGGCAAGCCCCTGCCCGTAGAACTCCACGAACTTGCCGACCACGCCCGCGCGTCGCAGCATCTCCGTCACCGTCAGCACGAGATCCGTCGCCGTTACGCCTTCGCCTAAGCGCCCGTTGACGCGGAAGCCGATCACTTCGGGAATCAGCATGGAGATCGGCTGGCCGAGCATCGCCGCCTCCGCTTCGATGCCCCCCACGCCCCAGCCCAGCACCGAGAGACCGTTGACCATCGTCGTGTGGCTGTCGGTGCCGACCAGCGTGTCCGGATAGACGACGCTCTCGCCGCTCTCCGCGTCCTCCTCGCTCCACACCGTGCGTGCGAGATATTCGAGATTGACCTGGTGGCAGATGCCGGTGCCCGGCGGCACCACATGGAAATTGTCGAACGCCGACGCGCCCCAGCGCAGGAAAGCGTAGCGCTCGCCGTTGCGCTCATATTCCTTGTCGACATTGAAGTTGAACGCGGCGCCGGTGCCGAAAGCATCCACCATCACCGAATGGTCGATGACGAGGTCCACCCGGGCGAGCGGATTGATGAGGCGCGGGTCGCCGCCGAGCGCGGACATCGCGTCGCGCATCGCGGCAAGATCGACGACCGCCGGCACGCCGGTGAAATCCTGCATCAGGACGCGCGCCGGGCGGAATGCGATCTCGCGGTCGCTTCTCCGTTCCGTGACCCAGAGCGCCATGGCGCGGATATCGTCGGCGCTGACGCTGCGGCCGTCTTCATGGCGCAGGAGGTTCTCCAGGAGCACCTTCAGGGAAAACGGCAGCAGCGCCGCGTTGTCGAGCCCGTGGGCCTCGGCCTGCTTCAGGCTGAAATAAATGTGCTGGCGTCCGTCGACCTCGAGCGTGCTGCGGCTTTTGAAGCTGTCATGCGAGGTCGCCAAATCGAAGTCCCTTCGGAGCTCGCCCGCGACGGGGCAATCGGATCGACATGCAAGGAAGCGGCCAAAAAAGAGGAGGCTTGGGGCCTCCTCCATTGGACGCGCGCTGTTCCCCTATATAAAAGCCCAGACGGCAGCGAGACAATGCGCGCGCGACGATTGGCGCAAAGTCTGCCTGCTCCCGCCCCGCCTCCTTTGCGCGAATTCCAGGCAAATGGATCAAGCCGTCGGCATCGCCGCCCATTCCATCAGCTGCCAGCGTGGCGGGCGCACCCTCTTCAAGGCCCTGAGCTTCGCCGTGCCGTCCGGCGAGGCGCTGTTCGTGTCCGGTCCCAACGGCGCGGGCAAGACGAGCCTGTTGCGGATGCTTGCAGGGCTCTTGCCGCTTGCCGCCGGCCGCTTCAGCGTCGATCCGCATGTCGAGGCCCCGCTGCCGGAGCTCTGCCATTATGTCGGCCATGCGAGCGCCGTGAAGTCAGCGCTCTCGGTGGAAGAGAATCTCGCCTTCTGGGCGGACTATCTCGGCGGCGCGCGCGAGGCGACGGACGCCGCCTTGGACGTGTTCGGTCTTGAGCCTCTCGCGCATCTTCCCGCGGCGCTCCTCTCCGCGGGGCAGAGACGCAAGCTCGCTCTATCGCGCCTCTTTGTCGCCAAGCGTCCGGTCTGGCTCCTCGACGAGCCCTCCGTCTCGCTTGATGCCGCTTCCGTCAAATTGCTCGATCGCGCCATCGCCGCGCATCTGAAGGGAGGCGGTATCGCCATCGTCGCGAGCCATACACCCCTCAAGGTCAAGTTCTCGCATCAACTCGCCCTCGGCGCGGAGCGCGCCGCGTGAAGCCGGCCCTCGCCCTCCTTCGCCGCGACATTTCCCTTGCCTTCCGCGAAGGCGGCGCCATCGGCACGGCGCTCGGCTTCTATCTCATGGTGGTCGCGATTACCCCGCTTGGGCTCGGCCCCGACCTCAATCTCCTGTCGCGCATCGCGCCAGGCATCTTGTGGGTCGCGCTCCTGCTCGCGGCCCTTCTCTCCGCCGACCGCATCTTCCACAACGACTATGAGGACGGCACCCTCGACGTCCTCGCGACCGGGCCGCTGCCTCTGCCGCTCGTCGCCGCCATCAAGAGCCTCGCGCATTGGATCACGACCGGCGTGCCGCTCGCGCTTCTCGCGCCCGTGCTCGGCCTCCTCCTCAACCTTCCCGTGGAGACGAGCCCGCTCCTCGTCCTCACCATGCTTGTCGGCACGCCCGCCGTCAGCTTCATCGCCGCCATCGGCGCGAGCCTGACCCTCGGGCTCCGCCGCTCCGGCATGCTGCTCGCGCTGCTCGTGCTGCCGCTCTACGTGCCCGTGCTCATCTTCGGCGTCGGCAGCGTCTCCGCCGCGATCACCGGCCCAGCCTCGCCCTGGCCGCCGCTCCTGATGCTCACCGCCTTCAGCCTTGCCAGCATCGTGCTTGCGCCCCTTGCCGCCGCCGCCGGCCTCCGCAACGCCATGCGCTGACTCTTGTTTGCACCCTCACGGCAAACCCATTAGACCCTGAACCCCATGCCCAGCCTCGCCAATCCGACGCGCTTCCTCGACCTTGTCGGCCGCATCGTGCCCTGGCTTGCGCTCGCCACCGCAGCGCTGTTCGGCGTCGGCCTCTATCTCGCGCTCTATGTCGCGCCGCCCGACTATCAGCAGGGCGAGACCGTCAGGATCATGTTCATTCATGTCCCCGCCGCCTGGCTCGCCATGTTCGGCTACACCCTGATCGCGATAGCGAGCCTCGGCACCCTCATCTGGCGCCATCCCCTCGCCGACGTCGCGGCCAAGACCGCAGTCCCGATCGGCGCGACCTTCACCTTCATCGCGCTCGTCACCGGCTCGCTCTGGGGCAAGCCCATGTGGGGCACGTATTGGGTGTGGGACGCGCGCCTCACCTCCGTGCTCGTGCTGTTCCTTCTCTATCTCGGCCTCATGGCGCTGTGGCAGGCGATCGACGAGCCCGGCCGCGCCGGCCGCGCTGCCGCGATCCTCGCGCTCGTCGGCGCCATCAACGTCCCCATCATCAAGTTCTCCGTGGACTGGTGGAATACGCTGCATCAGCCCGCGAGCGTCTTCCGCGCCGGCGGCTCGACCATCGATCCCTCGCTCCTGACGCCGCTCTTCGTCATGGCCGTCGCCTTCACCCTGCTCTTCGTCCTCCTGCATCTCCTTGCCATGCGCGCGGAGATCTTGCGCCGGCGCGTGCGCGCCATGCAGCAGTCCCAGGTCGAGCACGCCACGGTCGCGGGAGCCTAGCGCCGTGCTCAATCTCGGGCCCCACGCGGTCTTCATCGTCGCTGCCTACGCCGTCACCTTTATCGCCGTCGCCGCGCTCATGCTTTTCATCATTGCCGACGACCGCCACCAGCGCCGCCTTCTCGCCGAGCTTGAGCGCAAGGGCATCCGGCGCCGCTCCGCCGCCGCTCCCGCAACCGCGCCGAAGCAGGCCGCCAGAAAGCGCCGCGCATGACCGGGACGACGGAGCCGCGCACGATGCGGCGCTTGGGCCTTGCCCTGCCCCTCTTGATCTTTGCCGCTCTCGCCGGCCTGTTCTGGTTCGCGCTCCAGGGCGGCGACCCCTCGCGCCTCCCGTCCGCGATGATCGGCAAGCCCGTCCCCGACTTTGCGCTGCCGCCCCTCGACGGCCTGACCACCGACGCAGGGCCCGTGCAAAGCTTCGGCCCGAAGGATCTCGCCGACGGCAAGCCCACCCTCGTCAACGTCTTCGCGTCCTGGTGCGTGCCCTGCCAGGAGGAGCATCCCGTCCTCATGGCGCTATCGAAGCGCCCGGACGTCCGGCTCTACGGCATCAACTACAAGGACGACGCCTCCGGCGCGCGCCGTTTTCTCGGCCGCCATGGCAATCCCTATCAGCGCGTCGGCGTCGATCGTTCCGGCCGCGTCGGCATCGATTTCGGCGTCTATGGCGTTCCCGAGACCTACGTGATCGGCGGCGATGGCAAGATCGCCTACCGCCATGTCGGGCCGCTCACCGAGCAGGACGTGAAGCAGAAGCTGTTGCCGCTGCTGTTGGAAACAGGCGCCACGCCGCAAGGCTGAGACGCCGGCCCTGCGAGGCTAGTCCTTCGCGCCGTTCGTCACGATCAGATTGAGAATATCGAGGAAGTCCTGCCGCTTGCCCGCCGGCAGCGCCGCGAGCAGCCGCGTATCCGCCGCCGCCGCACCCGGCTGCGCCTCGCGCAGCGCCTTCACCCCTTGCGGCGTGAGCTTCACGGCGTAGGCGCGCGCATCTTCCTTGGTTCGCCGCCGCTGGATCAGCCCGCGCGTGATGAGGCGGGCGACGATGTCCGCGAGCGTCGAGCGGTCGATGCCCGTGCGCTCGACAAGCTCGGTCTGCGTGAGGCCCTCTTCCTCCGCGACCATCATCAGGATGGCGAACTGCCGTGGCGTGAGCCCGCCGCCGCCAGCCTCGGCCGCGAACATGTCCGCCGCGCGCTGCCCCGCCCGGTGGAGCAGGTGCATCGCCGACCGATTGAGTGGATAAGCCGCCCTGCCCATATCCTCGCCATGCCCGAACGCGGGCTCTTCCCCATACAACCCCAAATCGAGGGTCGCAAACGCTAGGTTGTAGTCTACCGAGCCGGCCGCGGGCCGGGGAATCACTTTGCAGTGAGATCAACGCGGCTGATATCGGGAGGGCGCGGCGCGGCCGCAAGAGCGTGCAGCGGGACAATCGGCGTTAGAATTAAGGCAGCGCGGGCAGGCCCTAGCCCTTTTCGGGCAAGGCGTAGCGCTGCATCAGCGGCAGTTGCGCCATGGCGAAGGCGAAGGTGATCGGCAGGAAGCCGAATGCCTTGAAGCTCACCCACGTGTCAGTGGAGAAGTTGCGCCACATGAACTCGTTGAGGATGGCCATCGCCACGAAGAACACGATCCAGCGGATCGTGAGCTTCTGCCAGCCCTCATGCGTGAGGTTGAACATCGGGCCGAACAGCAGCGCAAGCAGCGGCTTCTTCATGAGATAGCCGCCGGCGAGCAGCACCGCGAACGTCACATAGACGATGGTCGGCTTCAGCTTGATGAAGGTCTCGTCCTGGAGATAGAGCGTGAGCCCGCCGAACACGAGCACGACGACGCCGCTCACGATCGGCATGATCGGCACTTTGTGGAAGAGCCACCACGCTGCCGCCAGCGCAACGAGCGTCGCCACCATGAACGCGCCAGTCGCCGCATAGATGCCGGCGGCGTAGTTCGCAGCGAAGAAAATGAGAAGCGGCCCGAGCTCGATCGCGAGCTTGAGCGCTTGCGTCGGCTCCGACGGCTTTGCCCCGCCGGCGTTCTTGCCTCTACGCCGCTGCTGCATTTTCGCTTTCATAGCCCGCGATCGCGCGCGCGAAATCGTCGGCGTCGAACGGCTCGAGATCGTCCAGCCCCTCGCCGACGCCGATGGCGATGATCGGCAGCGCGAAGCGCTCGGCGATGGCGACGAGGATGCCGCCGCGCGCCGTGCCGTCGAGCTTGGTCACGACGAGCCCGCTGACACCTGCGATCTCCTGGAAGATCTGCACTTGGTTGAGCGCGTTCTGTCCCGTCGTCGCGTCGAGCACGAGGATAACGCTGTGCGGCGCGGATGCGTCAAGCTTCTTCAAGACGCGCACGATCTTGGCGAGTTCCGCCATCAGATCGGACTTGTTTTGCAGGCGCCCGGCGGTGTCGATCAGAAGCACGTCCTTGTTCTCGGCGGTCGCGCGCTCCAGCGCCTCGTAGGCGAGGCCGGCGGGGTCGGCGCCGACCTTGTGCGCTACGACCTCGGCGCCGATCCGGCCGCCCCAAATCTTGAGCTGATCGATCGCGGCCGCGCGGAACGTGTCGCCGGCGGCGAGCAGCACGCTTGATCCTGACTCCATCAGCCGATGCGCGAGCTTGCCGATCGTCGTGGTCTTGCCGGTGCCGTTGACGCCGACCACGAGCACCACATGCGGCTTCGTGTCCTTGCGCAAGTCGAGCGCTTGCGCATGCGGCCGCAGCACGCGCGCAACCTCCGCCGCGAGAAGCTCGCGCAGTTCGTCCTGCGAGATGCCGCGCTCATAGCGCCCCTTGGCGATTGTCGTCCTGATGCGCCCCGCGACCTCCGGCCCGAGATCGGCCTTGATCAGCACGGCCTCGATATCGTCGAGCGTGTCCTCGTCGAGCCGTCTCTTCGTCACGACCGACGACAGGCTGTCGCCGAGCGCGCTCGAGCTTCGCGCCAGCCCCTGCTTCAGCTGCGCGAACCAGCTGCGCGGCTCAGGCCGTCCCGCCTCGTTGCGCTCCGCGGGCGCCATCGGCCCGCGCGGTTCCTTGATCTCCGGCGTGCGGTCGCGCTTCGGCGATTTGCCGCCCTCTTTGCTCTTGCCGTCGTCGCGCTTTGGCTTCGGCGATGCGGGGCCTTCTTCTTCCGCCGGTGCAGGCTCGCCCTTCTCGCGCTTCGAAGGCTTTCGCTCTTCCGGCGACGGCGCGCCCGGCTCTTTTGCAGGGCCTCCAGGCGGTGGCGAGGGTTTGCCCGGCTTGCTCGGCGCATCTGGCTCGTGCGGGCCGGC
>DASQLK010000031.1:0-3901 GCA_035630055.1 Methyloceanibacter sp.
CGCTCGACAGCATCGATATGAACGAGCTGACGTGCGCGACGTTCACTGGCTATGACGACGAGAACAAGGCCACCATCATGATGTGGCTCGAAGGCTATTACACCGAGGAGGACGAGCCCGCCGTCATCGATTTCAATGAGATGGCCGGCCATATGGCCAAGCTCCTCCTCTACTGTCAGGAAAACCCCGACAAATCCGTCCTCGACGGCTCCGAAGACGCGATGGACTAGCGCTCGAGGCGGGCACGCCCCCGCTTCGGGCCTTGGCATTGCGGACCGGCGTCATGATATGACCCGGAAAGGGCTGCTCGCCCGTTCGGAGACCCCATGACCGATCTCGCCATCGCCCCCGCACCGCCGCTCCCTCCGGGCGAGGCCTTGGCGCGCGCGTCGCTGATTGGCCTCGATCGCGATCAGCTGGCGGAGGCCTTGCGCCCGCTCGGCGTGCCGGAGCGCCAGCTCCGCATGCGCGGCCGTCAGCTTTGGAGCTGGCTCTACGTGCGCGGCCATACCGATTTCGCCGCCATGACCGACATCGGCAAGGAATTGCGCGGCGAGCTTGGCCGTGCCTTCTCACTGTCGCGCCCTGAGATCGTCACCGAGCAGGTGTCCGAAGACGGCACCCGCAAATGGCTGCTCCGCCTTGCCGATGGACGCGAAGTCGAGACGGTCTACATCCCGGAGGAGGACCGTGGCACGCTTTGCATCTCGAGCCAGGTCGGCTGCACCCTCACCTGCTCCTTCTGCCATACCGGCACGCAAAAGCTCGTCCGCAACCTCACCGCGGGCGAGATCGTGGGCCAGGTCATGCTTGCCCGCGACCGCATTGCCGACTGGCCGGAAGCCGTGCCGGACGATCCGCGCGGCCTCCCCGCCACGGACCGCAAGATCACGAATGTCGTGCTGATGGGCATGGGCGAGCCGCTCTTTAATTTCGACAATGTCCGCGACGCCTGCGCGATCATCGCCGACGGCGAGGGCCTGTCGATTTCCAAGCGACGCATTACCCTCTCCACGTCCGGTGTCGTGCCCGAAATCCCGCGCTGGGGCGCGGAGGCCGGCACCATGCTCGCGATTTCGCTGCATGGCGTGCGCGACGAGCTCCGCGACGAACTTGTGCCCATCAACAAGAGATGGCCGATCCAGGACCTGCTCAACGCCTGCCGCGCCTATCCGGGCCTGTCGAACGCGCGGCGCATCACCTTCGAATATGTGATGCTGAAGGGCGTGAACGATTCCGTCGCGGACGCGAAGGCGCTGGTGAAGCTCCTCGCCAAAATCCCGGCCAAGATCAATCTCATCCCGTTCAATCCGTGGCCGGGCGCGCCCTACGAATGCTCCGACTGGGAGCAGATCGAGAAATTCGCCGAGGTCGTGAACAGCGCCGGCTATGCCAGTCCGGTGCGATCGCCCCGCGGCCGGGACATCATGGCCGCCTGCGGCCAGCTCAAAAGCGCGAGCGTCAAGCAGCGCGCGAGCGAAAGGTTGCCGACTCCGGCTTAGAACATGATTGTGCGGACGATTTTCCGGCTGCTTTGGGTTGCGCTGGCTTTCTGCATCGCGGCCGGCATCGCTCTTGCGGTTCTCTTCGTCCTCGGCGCGTTCTGGGTCGGGGACGAGCTCAGGACCGCGGCGCCGAACGATCCCTTAATGCGCGAGGGCGCCCCACTCTTCGGGGCGTTCTACTTCACCGCCGCGGTGGCGCCGGCCCTCACCGTCCTGCCCGCCCTGCTTCTGGTCGTGGCCGGGGAGGTCCTCCGCCTGCGCTCCTGGATCTACTACGTGCTCGGCGGGGGGGCCGCGCTCCTCGCCATTCCGCTGCTCGCGACGCCCATAGAAGAACTGCCGGCAATGCCGGCAGGACAATGGCTTGGATTTTTTGCTGTGGCCGGCTTTGCAGGCGGGCTCGCCTATTGGCTGCTCGCCGGCGCGCGCGCGTAGGACCGCAGGGCGAGCGTTGGCCTAGCCGGCTCGCACCAGTCGTCCGGTGTCGTCAAGACGGAGCGGGACCATCCGGCTGAGGCGCATCGCCCTGCGCGCGGCGGGCCACGGTTCTGGCAAATAATGCGTGACCGTTTCCCGCCAGGAAAACCCTTGCTCGCGCTTCTTGGCAAAGCCTCGGCTGAGCTCCGCCAGCCTGTTGCGCTTGTTTGCCTGCACCCTGTTCATTTTCCAACCCTCGGCTTGCGTCTTTGCGCGTTTCCGATCTGAGCACTGAACTCGCGAAGCCGCGTGCTGGTTCCCCTCCGATCACGGCCCATCGAACTCTGCTCCGGCCACGCATGACGTCTCTGACTTGCATCAAATTTTGCACCTGGCCGAGGCTATCCTTCGCGCATGTCAGTCCCATGTCGCCCTCGGCGCCGGCCCCTCTCGCACTTGCACAAGCCGATGGCCTGCCTATAGTCGCCGCGAACCGCATCGGACCCGCCGGCAAGGCTCTCCCATGGTAAAAGACGTGAAAAAGGTGGTGCTCGCCTATTCGGGCGGGCTCGACACCTCCATCATCCTGAAATGGCTCCAGGAGACCTACGGCTGCGAGGTCGTGACCTTCACGGCTGACCTCGGCCAGGGCGAGGAGCTCGCGCCCGCTAGGCAGAAGGCGGAGCAGCTCGGCATCAAGGAGATCTTCGTCGAGGATTTGCGCGAGGAATTCGTGCGCGACTTCGTCTTCCCGATGTTCCGCGCCAACGCGCTCTACGAAGGCGTCTATCTCCTCGGCACCTCCATCGCCCGCCCCCTGATCGCCAAGCGGCAAATCGAGATCGCGCGTGAGACCGGCGCCGACGCCGTCTGCCATGGCGCCACCGGCAAGGGTAATGACCAGGTCCGCTTCGAGCTCACCTATTACGCGCTCAATCCGGACATCAAGGTGATTGCGCCTTGGCGGGAGTGGGACTTCACCTCGCGCAGCGACCTGATCGACTTCGCCGAGAAGCACCAGATCCCCGTCGCCAAGGATAAGCGCGGCGAGGCGCCTTTCTCGGTGGATGCGAATCTCCTGCACTCCTCTTCCGAAGGCAAGGTGCTGGAGGACCCTGCTGTCGAGCCGCCCGCTTACGTCTATCAGCGCACGGTCTCGCCGGAGGACGCGCCGGACAAGGGGACGATCGTCACGATCGGCTTCAAGAATGGCGATCCCGTCTCCATCGACGGCCAGGCTCTGTCGCCGGCGGCGCTTCTCACGCGGCTCAATGAGCTCGGCGGCGCGAACGGCATCGGCCGCGTCGATCTCGTCGAGAACCGCTATGTCGGCATGAAGTCCCGCGGCGTCTATGAGACGCCTGGCGGCACGATCCTCCATGCCGCGCATCGCGCGATGGAGTCCCTTACCCTCGACCGCGAAGCGACGCATCTGAAGGATTCACTGATGCCGCGCTACGCCGAGCTCGTCTATTACGGCTTCTGGTTCGCGCCCGAGCGCGAGATGCTGCAAGCCCTCATCGACAAGAGCCAGGAGAATGTCGAAGGCGAAGTGACCCTCAAGCTCTACAAGGGCAATGTCATCGTCATCGCCCGCTCCTCGCCGAAGTCGCTCTATTCCGACAAGATCGTGACCTTCGAGGCCGACGCCGGTGCTTACGACCAGAAAGACGCCGAAGGCTTCATCAAGCTCAACGCCCTGCGCCTCCGCCTCCTCGGCAGGCGCCGCGACGGCAAATGACCTGGCCTGACACGCGGCTCCTCGATCTCTTCGGCATCGAGGTTCCGATCGTGGCGGCGCCGATGGCGAACTTCGCCGGCGTCGAGATGGCTATCGCCGTCGCCGAAGCCGGCGGGCTCGGCGCCCTCCCTTGCGCCGCGCTCGACCCGGCGCAAATTCGTGACGGCGTGACGGTGTTCAGGGCGCGGACACGGCAGCCCCTCAACTGCAACTTCTTCTGTCATGTCGAGGCGCCGCA
>DASQLK010000032.1:0-6475 GCA_035630055.1 Methyloceanibacter sp.
CGCGAACCTTGCCTTCTCCTATCAGGCCGGCGCCTTTGGCCGCCGCGCCGTGCCTCTCGCGCAGTCGATCGGTTCCGAGATTATCGAGGAAGCCGACGTCGAGGATCTGCCGAGCGTGGAGCGCGTCTTCGACGTGATCCGAAAGAAATGGGGCTCGCTCGATTTCGTCGTGCACGCGCTCGCCTTCTCTGATCGCAATGAGTTGCGCGGCCGCTATTGCGACACCTCGCGTAAGAATTTCGAGCACACCATGGTGATCTCGTGCTTCTCCTTTACGGAGGTGAGCAAGCTCGCCGCTGACATTATGCCGAACGGAGGGTCGCTTCTCACGCTGACCTATGGCGGCGCGAGCCGGGTCGTTCCCTGTTACAACGTCATGGGCGTGGCCAAGGCGGCGCTCGAGACGAGCGTCCGCTACCTCGCTTCGGACTTTGGCCCCCAGGGCATTCGCGTCAATGCGCTGTCGGCCGGCCCGATGCGCACGCTTGCCGGCGCGGGTATTTCCGATGCTCGCACGCTGTTCCATTATCAGCAGCGACATTCCCCTATGCGCCGCTCGCCGACCCTCGATGAGGTGGGCGGCTCCGCGCTCTATCTCCTTTCCGACTTGTCTGGTGCGGTGACGGGAGAGGTCCACTTCGTCGATTGCGGCTATTCCACCGTTTCGATGCCCGCTCTGGCAACGCTCAAGGCCATGGAGCACCTCGACAAGGATAGAGAAACACCGGAAGAGAAGACGCTCCGCGAAGCCGCCCAATAGATCCGCGAGCGGGTCCCAAGCAGCGGAGATGACACACATCCAACCCCCCCAAGGAGTGTAGACGGCCATGGCCTATCTGATTGTGATTGCGTGCCTGATCGCCGTGGAGAACGAATGTAAAGAGATTCCGCTCACCAACATCACGGCAGAGGACGTGACGCTCTGCATCCGCGACTCTCATGCCAACGCGATGAAGTGGGAAGAGGAAAACAAGGAATATCGCGTGATCGGCACGAAATGCGTTAAGAAATAGCGCGCCAAAAAAAACGGCTCGGGCTTGCCCCGAGCCGTTCGCGTTGAGCCTGATTTAGCGCGGTCTAGCTTGCTTCGGCCTTCTGCAGCTCTTTGCCAGTGGCCTGATCGACGACCTTCATCGAGAGCTTGACCTTGCCGCGGTCGTCGAAGCCGAGCAGCTTCACCCAGACCTGATCGCCTTCCTTCACGACATCCGTCACCGCTTGCGGACGCCCGTCGGCGAGCTGCGAAATGTGCACGAGACCGTCCTTCGGACCGAAGAAGTTCACGAAGGCGCCGAACTCCATCACCTTAACGACCTTGCCCTTGTAGATCTCGCCGACCTCGGGCTCCGACGTGATGCTCTTGATGCGGTTGATGGCCGAGCGGATCGATTCCGCGTTGGCCGAGGCGATCTTCACCGCGCCGTCGTCGGAGATGTCGATCTTGGCGCCCGACTCCGCGACGATCTCGCGGATGACCGAGCCGCCGGACCCGATCACGTCGCGGATCTTGTCGACCGGGATCTGGATCACCTCGATACGGGGTGCATGCTCGCCGAGCTCGGGGCGGGCAGTGTTGAGGGCCTTGTTCATCTCCGCGAGGATATGAATGCGGCCATCGCGCGCCTGATCGAGCGCGGTCTTCATGATGTCCTCGGTGATGCCGGTGATCTTGATGTCCATCTGCAGCGAGGTCACGCCCTCGGAGGTGCCGGCAACCTTGAAGTCCATGTCGCCCAGATGATCCTCGTCGCCGAGAATGTCGGACAGGACGGCGTAATCGCCGCCTTCCTTGATGAGGCCCATGGCGATGCCGGCAACCGGCCGCTTCAGCGGCACGCCCGCATCCATCATCGCGAGCGAGGCGCCGCAAACGGTCGCCATGGAAGACGAGCCGTTCGACTCCGTGATCTCCGACACGACGCGGATCGTGTAGGGGAAAACTTCGCGCTCGGGCAGGACCGGGTGGATCGCCCGCCAGGCGAGCTTGCCGTGTCCGATTTCGCGCCGACCAGGGGAGCCCATCCGGCCGACTTCGCCGACCGAGTAGGGCGGGAAGTTGTAATGCAGGAGGAAGGTCTCTTTGTACGTCCCTTCCAGCGCATCGATATACTGCTCGTCCTCGCCCGTGCCCAAGGTGGTGACCACCAGTGCCTGCGTCTCGCCGCGGGTGAAGAGCGCGCTGCCATGCGTTCGGGACAGAATGCCAACCTCGCTGGAGATCGGCCGCACCGTGGTCAAATCGCGACCGTCGATGCGCTTGTGCGTCTTGAGGATGTTGCCGCGCACGACGTCCTTCTCGGCTTCCTTGAAGGCGCTCGAGATCTTGGCGGCGACCTTGCCGTCGTCGTCCTCGGGGACGAGCGCGGTCTTGATCTTGTCCTTCACCGCGGCAACGGCGTCGCGGCGCTCATGCTTGGCGACGATCTTGTAGGCCTCGCGCAGGTCCGCTTCGGAATCGGAGCGAACGCGGACAGCAAGCTCGTCCGGCCCTTCGTCGGGCTTCAGCTCCCAAGGCTCCTTCGCGGCGCGCTCGGCGAGCTTGATGATGGCGTCGAGCACGGGCTGGAAATGCTTGTGCCCGTACATGACCGCGCCAAGCATGATGTCCTCAGCCAATTCCTTGGCTTCGGACTCGACCATGAGCACGGCGTCGGCGGTGCCGGCGACGATCAGATCGAGCTGGCTCTCTGGCATTTCGTCGAGTTGCGGATTGAGCACGTAGTTACCGCCGATATAGCCGACACGGGCCGCAGCGATCGGGCCGAGAAACGGGATCCCGGACAGCGTCAGCGCAGCTGAAGCTGCGATCATCGCCACCACGTCGGGATCGTTTTCGAGGTCATGGGAAAGGACCGTGGTCACGACCTGGGTCTCGTTCCTGAATCCCTTGGCGAAGAGTGGGCGGACCGGACGGTCGATGAGGCGGGAGGTCAGAACCTCCTTCTCGGTCGGGCGGCCTTCGCGCTTGAAATAGCCGCCGGGGATCTTGCCCGCGGCGAAGGTCTTCTCTTGGTAATTCACCGTGAGGGGGAAGAAGTCGATGCCGGGCTTCGGCTCCTTCGCGGCGGTGGCGGTGGCGAGCACGGCGGTTTCGCCATACTGCACGAGAACCGAGGCGTCGGCCTGGCGGGCGATGCGCCCGGTTTCGAGTTTGAGTGGGCGCCCTGCCCACTCGATTTCTACGGAATGCTTATTGAACATGTGTGTGTCCCATCTGGGAGGGTAGGAATGCGGCCGCGTTCTGGGCCGCGGCGGAGTGGCTCTCCGTCGTCAAAGCGACTGGCGCAAATCCAGCCGGTGCAAATCACCGGCGGATACCCAACCGATTGATCAGCTTGGTGTACCGATCCTGATCGGCGGCTTTGACGTAGTCGAGGAGCCGCCGCCGTTGACTGACCATCTTGAGGAGTCCGCGGCGGGAATGATTGTCCTTGGCGTGCGTCTTGAAATGCTCGGTGAGGTTCGAGATGCGTTCCGTCAGAATCGCGACCTGAACCTCGGGCGAGCCCGTGTCGCCGGACGTATTGGCGTATTCTTTGATAAGTTCTTGCTTGCGCTCAGCGCTAATCGACATCGTCCTATCCTTGCTGTTTGAGGTTTAGGAATGGGCCGTGCCGGGATGTCGTCCAGCACGGTCTGCTATAAATCGGGGCTTGGCGTGGCCCGCCGCGATAAGCGCTGGAATATAGGGATAATCCGGCCGGAGGCCAGCGGAATTTGGCTCTTTTAGCCTCCCGCGGCCCAAATTGTCGGTCCGGGATGGCTATCACCAGGGACCGGAGATCGGGCTGCGAACCGTTAACCGGCCAGATTGAAGATCCGCCGCGGCCGCAATTCTCCTTGCGCAACCTCGCCGATGGCGACGAGCTTGCCCTTCGACATGGCGTAAGCCTCCCCGCTCAAGATCGGCGCGTCCCGCCCGCGCAACAGCACGGCCTGACCGGTCTTCAGCCGCGCCGCATCGGGTCCGCTGAGGCTGAGTTCCGGCAGATCGCCGAGAGCGGTCTCCACCGGCTTCAGGACGCCGAGCAGCGCCTGGTGCCCGTCCTCGCCTCCGGCCAGGCTCTCAAGCGCCTCCAGCGACTGAGAGTCGTCCTCGGTGAAGATGCCGACACGCGTGCGCCTGAGCGCGGCCACATGGCCGCCGCAGCCGAGGGCGCGGCCAAGATCGCGCGCCAACGCCCGCACATAGGTGCCCTTGCCGCATTCCGCCTCGATGACGCAATGATCCGCATCGGGCATGTCCATGAGCGTGAGGCGGTCGATCTGCACCGCGCGGGGAGAAAGCTCAAACGCCTCCTCGTCGCGGGCGAGGTCGTAGGCACGCGCGCCATCGATCTTCAGCGCGGAATAGCGCGGCGGGGTTTGCATGATCCGGCCGGTGAAAGCCGGCAACGCTGCCTCGATTTCCGCGCGCGTCGGGCGCGCGTCAGAGGTCTCGACGATCTTGCCTTCAGCATCGTCCGTGTCGGTCTCCGCACCAAAGCGCACCGTGAAGCGGTACGCCTTCTGCCCGTCCATGACATAGGGGACGGTCTTCGTCGCTTCGCCCAGCGCGATGGGAAGGACGCCGGTCGCGAGCGGGTCGAGGGTGCCCGCATGCCCTGCCTTGTTGGCCTGATAGAGACGTTTCACGCGCGACACGGCTTGCGTCGAGGTCATGCCTTGCGGCTTGTCGAACAAGAGCCAGCCGTCGAGGGGTAGTCCTTTGCGCCGCCGCGCCATCGCGCTTGCCCTACTCGTCGTCGAGGTCGCGGGCGACCGTGGGCGAGGCGAGGAGCTCGTCGATGCGCCGGGAGGCTTCGAACGTCGTATCCACCTTGAACCGAATCTCGGGCATGAATTTCAGCTTGATCCGCCGCGCCAGCTCCCCGCGCAAAAAGCGCTTATGCTTTTCCAGCTGGGCGACCACATCCTCCGCGCCTTCGCCCCCAAGCGGGAGCACGTACACGGTGGCGAGCTTGAGATCGGGCGTCATGCGGACTTCGGGCACGGTGAGGGAATGCTTCGCCAGCATATCGTCGTGCAGATCGCCGCGGGCGAAAACCTCCGCGATCGCGTGGCGGATCAACTCGCCGACCTTGAGTTGGCGTTGCGATGGCATCGCCGGTCGCGCTTTACCGCGCATGATTTCGCCTCCGCGTAAGGATCAGCGCGACGAAGTCATGGGTGCAGATGTAGGGGGGTGAATAGGCCATCGCCCGATCCCGCGGCCCTCTGGCAAGTATGAAGGCTTCCGTAGGTTAGAGCGTCCGCTGCACGTGCTCGACCGTGAAGCACTCGATCACGTCGCCTTGGCGCATGTCCTGGTAGTTCTCGAACGCCATGCCGCATTCCTGACCGGCGGTGACCTCGCGGACTTCGTCCTTGAAACGCTTGAGCGTCGAGAGCTTGCCTTCGTGGATGACCACGTTGTCGCGGATCAGGCGCACATTCGCACCGCGCTCCACCTTGCCCTCGGTCACGCGGCAACCGGCCACCTTCCCGATCTTGGAGATGTTGAACACCTCCAGGATCTCGGCATTGCCGAGGAAGGTCTCGCGCACCGTCGGCGCAAGCAGGCCCGACATGGCCTGCCGGATGTCGTCGACCAGATCGTAAATGATGGCATATTGCCGGATCTCGACGCCAAGACGCTCCGCCGCGTCCCGCGCCTGCGCGTTCGGACGCACATTGAACGCCAGCAGCACGGCGCCGGACGTGCCGGCGAGCGAGACGTCGGATTCGGTGATGCCGCCCACGCCCGCATGCAGGATGCGCGCGCGCACCTCGTCGGTGCCGAGCTTGTCGAGGGCAGCGCTGATCGCCTCGACCGAACCTTGCACGTCGCCCTTGATGACGAGCGGGAATTCCGCGACGCCGGCCTCTTTGATCTGGCTCATCATCTGCTCGAGCGTGCCGCGCGCCCCGGCAACGGCCTGGCGCTTGCGCCGCTCGCGCGTGCGGTAATCGGTGATCTCGCGGGCGCGCGCCTCGTTCTCCACGACGGCGAATTGATCGCCGGCTTCCGGTGCGTTGTCGAAGCCGAGCACCTCGACCGGCACGGACGGCCCGGCATCCTTCACCTGCTCGCCAAGCTCGTTGATGAGGGCGCGAACGCGGCCCCATGCCGAACCAGCCACGATGACGTCGCCGAGATGTAGCGTGCCGCGCTGGATGAGCGCCGTGCCCACGGGCCCGCGGCCGCGCTCGAGCTTCGCCTCGACGATGACGCCTTCGGCGGCGCGCCCGGGATTGGCGGCGAGTTCAAGAACCTCCGCTTGCAGCATGATGGCTTCGAGCAGCTTGTCGAGACCGGTCCTTTGCAAGGCGGAGACTTCGACTTCGAGCGTGTCGCCGCCGAGGCTCTCCACGACGATCTCGTCGCTCAGAAGCTCGGTGCGCACGCGCTTCGGATCCGCGCCCTGCTTGTCGATTTTGTTGATGGCGACGATGAGCGGCACGCCGGCCGCCTTGGCGTGATTGATGGCTTCAA
>DASQLK010000033.1:0-3780 GCA_035630055.1 Methyloceanibacter sp.
AGGACGTCGGCCGTGGCCTCGTCGCAGCCCGTCCGCTCGCCGCCCATGATGCCGGCGATCGATTCCGGGCCGTCATCGTCGGCGATGACGACCACCGAGGGGTCGAGCCGGTAGGTGCGCCCGTCGAGCGCCTGCAGTTCCTCGCCGTCCCGCGCCCGCCGCACGACCAGGTCGCCCTTGACCTTGCCGGCGTCGAAGACGTGCAGCGGCCGGCCGCGGTCGAAGGTGACGTAGTTGGTGATGTCGACGAGCGCG
This sequence comes from Methyloceanibacter sp., assembly GCA_035630055.1. Taxonomy (GTDB): domain Bacteria; phylum Pseudomonadota; class Alphaproteobacteria; order Rhizobiales; family Methyloligellaceae; genus Methyloceanibacter. Next base: position 256 of record DASQLK010000033.1, read on the forward strand.
TTGATGGGGCGGAGGCCGATGGCCACGAGCCGCCGCTGCATCCAGGCCGGCGACGGGCCGTTCTTGACGCCGCGCACGAGGCGCAGCGCGAAGGCCGGGCAGAGATGCGCGTCGCCGTCCGCGAAGTCGAGCCTCACCTGAACCGGGCAAGAGCCGGAGCCCGCGACCGTCGGCACGCCGGCACGCTTCAGCGATCCGAGGCCAGCGGCGGCGAGATCGCGGGCGATGCCATGCACCGAGGCGCAGTCCGGCCGGTTCGGCGTCAGGTTGATCTCGATGACGGGATCGTCGAGCCCGGCATAGGCCGCGTAGGGCTGGCCGACCGGCGCGTCCGCGGGCAGATCGATGATGCCCTCGTGGTCGTCAGAGAGCTGCAGCTCGAAAGCCGAGACCAGCATGCCGCGGCTGATCTCGCCGCGGATGGTGCCGACCTCGAGCTTCATGTTCTTGCCCGGAATGAAAGTGCCGGGCGGCGCGAACACGCTTGTCATGCCCGTCCGCGCGTTCGGGGCGCCGCACACCACCTGCACCGGCTCGCCCGAGCCCGTGTCCACCATGCACACCCGCAAGCGGTCGGCATTCGGGTGGCGCTCCGCCGAGACGACGCGCGCCACGGTGTAGGCGGCGAGCGCCGCCGCCTTGTCCTCGAGGCGCTCGACCTCGAGGCCGATGCGGGTCAGGGCCGTCACGATTTCGCCCAGCGTCGCGCGCGTCTCGAGATGGTCCTTGAGCCAGGAGAAGGTGAACTTCATGACGTGAGCCCGCCCGCGAGCGTCGGCAGGTCGAGCGGCCGGAAGCCGTAATGGTTGAGCCAGCGCACGTCCGCCTCGAAGAAGGGGCGCAGGTCCGGCATGCCGTATTTGAGCATGGCGATGCGGTCGATGCCGAGGCCCCAGGCGAAGCCCTGGTAGTGGTCGGGGTCGAGGCCGCAATTCCTGAGCACGTTCGGATGCACCATGCCGCAGCCGAGGATCTCGAGCCAATCGTCGCCCTCGCCGAAGCGGATCTCGCCGCCCTGGCGCGAGCACTGGATGTCGACCTCGGCCGACGGCTCGGTGAACGGGAAGAAGGACGGCCGGAAGCGCATCTTCACGTCCTCCACCTCGAAGAACGCCTTGCAGAACTCCTCCAAGACCCACTTCATGTGGGCGATGTTCGACGACGTGTCGATCACGAGCCCTTCCACCTGGTGGAACATGGGCGTGTGGGTCTGGTCGGAATCGTGCCGGTAGGTGCGGCCCGGGATGATGACGCGGATCGGCGGCTGTTGCGCCTTCATGGTCCTGATCTGAACCGGGGAGGTATGCGTGCGCAGCACCTTGCGCTCGCCGTTGCGGTCGGGAGCGAGGAAGAAGGTATCGTGCATCTCCCGGGCCGGATGGCCGATCGGGAAGTTGAGGGCCGTGAAGTTGTAGTAGTCGGTCTCGATGTCCGGCCCTTCGGCGATGGCGAAGCCCATATCGGCGAAGATCGCCGTCAGCTCGTCGATGACCTGGCTGATCGGGTGGATGCGCCCGCGCGTTTCCGGGCCTTCGCGCACCGGCAGGGTGACGTCGAGGCGCTCGGCGGCGAGGCGCCCCTCGAGCGCCGTCTCGGCCAATGCGTCCTTGCGGGTGGCGATGGCGGCCTGGACCTTGTCGCGCAGCCCGTTGATGAGCGGGCCCTTCTGCTTGCGTTCCTCGGGCGACATCGCGCCGAGCGTCTTCAGAAGCTCGGACACGGCGCCCTTCTTGCCGAGCGCCGCGACGCGCAGGGCTTCGAGCGCGGCTTCGTCCGCCGCGCTTTCGACTTGGGCAAGCAGATCGCGCTCAAGAATCGTGAGGTCGGTCATCGATGTTCAAGTCTCGCGCGAGCCTTCTGGGGACGCGGCGCGGGACCGTCAAGTTCCGGCCGCAACGCGACGCGCGACGGCTTCGACGAGCCGCCGGCGCTGAAGACATCGGAAGGAGGGAGCGGCGGGACGCGCCCGCCGACTTTAAGCGGCCTGCTGCTGCGGCAGCGCCGCCTTCGCCTGCTCGACGATCGCCGCAAAAGCCTCCGGCTCGCGGATGGCGATGTCGGACAGCACCTTGCGGTCGATCTCGATCCCGGCCTTGCCGAGGCCGTCGATAAATCGCGAATAGGTCAGTCCGTGCTCGCGCACTGCGGCGTTGAGGCGCTGGATCCACAGCGCCCGGAAGGTGCGCTTGCGGTTCTTACGGTCGCGATAAGCATATTGCATGCTCTTCTCGACCGCCTGCTTGGCGATGCGGATGGTGTTCTTGCGGCGGCCGTAAAAACCCTTGGCGGCCTTGAGGACTTTCTTGTGCTTGGCGTGGCTGGTCACGCCGCGCTTGACGCGGGCCATGGATGATCTCCTGAAAAGCTGACCGTAAGCGAGAGGGTTGAAGTTCAGCCGTTCGGCAGGAAGAACTTCTTGACCTTCACGGCATCTCCCTCGAACAGCACGGCCGTGCCGCGCAGGTTCCGGATCTGCTTGTTGGTCCGCTTGATCATGCCGTGGCGCTTGCCGCGCTGGGCGTAAAGCACCTTTCCGGTGCCCGTGATCTTGAAGCGCTTTTTGGCGCCCGACTTGGTCTTCATCTTGGGCATTTGGCTCTCCTGAAGGCGCCATCGCCCAGGCGGTCGGCCCGTGACGGCGCTTCGATGCTGCATTGAGCAAAACAAACCGCCACGGCAGCCCTGGTCGCCGGGCGGTTCACAAGGCGGCGCTTATGGCAGAAGGACCCTACGAAAGCAACAGGGCCGTCGCGTCCCGCGAGCGGCCCCGCACGTCTCAAGCGGTCAGCGCGGCGCCAGAATCATCACCATCTGGCGGCCTTCCATCATCGGCTCGCTCTCGACCTTGGCGAGTTCCCCCATCTCGGTCTTCACCTTGTCGAGGAGGCGCATGCCGAGATCGGTATGGGCCATCTCGCGGCCACGGAAGCGCATGGTCAGCTTGACCTTGTCGCCCTCCTCGAAGAAGCGGCGCACGGCCTTCATCTTGGTGTCGTAATCATGCTTGTCGATGCCGGGGCGGAGCTTGATCTCCTTGACCTCGACGGTCTTCTGCTTCTTGCGCGCTTCGGCCTGCTTTTTCTGCTCGAGGAAGCGGAAGCGCCCGTAATCGAGGATCTTGCACACCGGCGGGGTCGAGTTCGGCGCGATCTCTACGAGATCGAGGCCAGCCTCCTCGGCAACCTTCATGGCATCGAAGAAAGGGATGACGCCGCGGTTCTTTCCATCCTGGTCGATGAGCTGGACGTCGCGGACGCCGCGAATGTCCCGGTTGGCGCGCGGTCCGTCTTTCTGCGGGACCGGCATGGCTCTCATAGGTCTGCGAATGGCTTCAATCTCCTCTGTTGGGGTTCAGCGCCGGCCGGCGATCCGCTTGAGCCCGCGGATCGCTCCGTCGATCACCTGTTCACGCGAGCGTGCGACAATTCGCACAAAGTCCTAACAAGTCAACTCGCAAGCCCGTTACAGGCGCGCGCCGACGAGGTCCACATACACATCGAGCGTGTCCGATACCATGCGCTCGAG
>DASQLK010000034.1:0-8231 GCA_035630055.1 Methyloceanibacter sp.
TCTCCCCGGCATGTCCCGGTTTCCGCCCGTCACGAGCGGCGCCGGCGCCGGCGCACGATCCGGCTTTGTATGGTCTCCTTGCGACATCGAAACAAGCCCCCGCTCCCTGCCCGCGACACCTCGAACGCCTGCGGAAACCGCACCTTACGACCAAGAGTTGGAAGCCCGATTAACGGCGGCGCGACACACTCGTCATTCCGGCGCAAGCCACCGGCTGTTCGGCGCCAAAATCCCGTGCTGGATGGGTGCGGAGTCGAAAAGCAAGGAACGGAGTGCGGCCAGGCCCCGCCGTCCCTTAGATCTCCGCTCTGACCAACCGGTTTTCGGATAGAATGGATCGGGATCATGACAATGAACGCAACTTCGCAGAGGGCGGGAGCAGGCCCCGACACAACGGAGGATGAGGCCCGGTGGGCGGCGCTCCTCCGCCGCGACCGTGCCTTTGACGGCGCCTTTTTCTATTCCGTCGCCAGCACCGGCATTTATTGCGTGCCCTCCTGCGCCTCGCGCACGCCGCTACGCCGGAACGTGCGTTTCCACGCGACGGCGGAGGACGCCGAGCGTGCCGGGTTTCGGCCCTGCAAGCGCTGCCGGCCGGGGCAAGCACCGCTGCGTGAGCTCCACGCGAAGAGGATCGCGCAAGCCTGCCGCCTGATCGAGGGCGCCGACAGCGAGCCGACGCTCGAGATGTTGGCGGAGCATGTGGCCATGAGCCCGCATCACTTTCACCGGCTGTTCAAGTCCATCGTCGGCGTCACGCCGAAAGCCTATGCGGTCGCAAACCGCCATCAGCGCGCCCGGCAGACGCTTGCCGAGAGCGGCAGCGTGACGGATGCCATCTATGCGTCAGGGTTCAACTCGAATGGCCGCTTCTATGCAGCCTCTTCCGACATGCTGGGCATGACACCGCGCGACTTTCGCGCCGGCGGCGCCGACATCGAAATCCGATTTGCCATTGGCGAGAGTTCCCTCGGGTGGGTCCTCGTGGCTGCGAGCGGCAAGGGCGTGTGTACGATCATGCTCGGCGATGCGCCGGAGCCTCTGCGCGATGCGTTGACGGCACAATACCCGCGTGCGCGTTTGATCGAGGACGACGCCGATTTCAAAAGGACCGCCACTACCGTGATCGGCTTCGTCGACACGCCCGGCAAAGGCCTCGCCCTCCCCCTCGACATTCAAGGCACGGCCTTTCAGCAGCGCGTCTGGGACGCGCTGCGCAATATTCCGCTCGGCACGACGGCGACCTATGCCGATATCGCCGCGGCGATCGGTGCGCCGAAGGCCGTCCGCGCCGTGGCCCGCGCGTGCGCGGCGAACAGGCTCGCGGTCGCGATACCCTGCCATCGCGTGGTCCGCACCGACGGCAGCCTCTCCGGCTATCGCTGGGGCGTGGCGCGCAAGCGCAAGCTGCTCGACCGCGAGGCGAAGGGATGACCGCGGCCGAGCCGCTCTTCCCGCTCATGGAGGACTCCGTCGCGCGGCGCGTGGACGATCTGCCATGGGACCGCATCGCATCCGACCTCGACACACAGGGCTACGCGGTCGCGGAATGCGTGCTTACGAAGGAAGAAGCGGAATCGATCGCCGCGCTCTACGACGACGACCATCGCTTTCGCAGCCGCATCGTCATGGCGCGGCATGGCTTCGGGCGTGGCGAATACAAATATTTCTCTTATCCACTGCCCGACCTCGTCTGGAAGCTCCGCACCGGGGCGTACCCGCATCTTGCTGCGGTGGCCAACGATTGGAACGCGCGCATGGGGGTCGGCGCGCGCTATCCGGCCGAGCATGCCCTCTTTTTGAAGCAGTGCCACGCGGCGGGGCAGATCCGCCCGACGCCGCTGCTGCTCCGCTACGATGACGGCGACTACAACTGCCTGCACCAGGACCTTTACGGCGAGCACGTCTTCCCGTTGCAGCTCGCCGTGCTCCTGTCCGAGCCCGGCGAAGATTTCAGCGGCGGCGAGTTCGTGCTGACCGAGCAGCGCCCGCGCATGCAGTCCCGGGCCTCGGTCGTGCCGTTGCGGCAAGGCGATGCGGTCATCTTTGCGGTGCATCACCGGCCCAAGGCGGGCTCGCGCGGCGTCTATCGGGTCAATATGCGCCATGGCGTGAGCACGGTTCGCGGCGGCCGGCGGCACACGCTCGGCATCATTTTCCACGACGCGACATAAGGTCCGACCGCGCGCTTCCTTGTCTCCCCGGCGCGGATTCGGTAAGCCGGAAGGGTCAACGGCTCGCTCCATGCTGGGCGAGCAAACAGGGAGCCGTCATGACCGACCCGGAACGGCCGCAGCTCAGTCCCTATCAAGTCGAGCTCGAAGCGGGGAAACGCTACGCCTGGTGCCGTTGCGGGCGCTCGCAGAAGCAGCCTTTCTGCGACGGTGCCCATGCCGGAACGGGGATCGAGCCCCTGATGTTCACCGCCGAGCGCACCGAGCTCGCGCTTTTATGCGGCTGCAAGGACACGGGCGACCCCCCCTACTGCGACGGCTCGCATATGCTGCTCTAAATTTAGGCCTGCCTGACGCTTAGGCGGCGTTGTGCGCTTCCGCTCCTTCTTGCTAAGAAGGACTGCTCGCGGGCGGCCACCCCGAGGAGCGCGTTCGGGGGGAGCGGGGCAGTCGCCTGTAATGGCCTATTTCACACAGCAGCTGATCAACGGCGTTGCGCTGGGCTCGATCTACGGCCTGATCGCCATCGGCTACACGATGGTCTACGGCATCGTGGGCATGATCAACTTCGCGCATGGCGACATCTTCATGGTGGGCGCCTTCATCGCGTTGATCGCGTTTCTGGCCATTGTCTCCATCGGCATCACCATGATTCCGCTCGCGCTCCTGCTCGTGCTGCTGATCGCCATGGCGCTCACGGCGGTGTGGGGGTGGAGCGTGGAGCGCATCGCCTATCGGCCGCTGCGCGATTCTTTCCGGCTCGCGCCGCTAATCACGGCGATCGGCATGTCCATCGTGCTGCAAAACTTCATCCAGGTGTCGCAGGGTGCGCGGGTGAAACCGCTGCAGCCGGTCATCACCGGGGGCTACGTGCTCTTCACGGAGAATGGCTTCTCGGTCATCGTGTCCAACATCCAGATCCTTATCGTGGCGACGACGCTCGTCCTGATGACGATCTTCTGGCTCATCATCTCGCGTACCGCGCTCGGCCGCGCGCAGCGCGCCTGCGAGCAGGATCGGCTCATGGCCTCGCTCTCGGGCGTGAATGTCGACCGCACCATCTCGCTCACCTTCGTGATCGGCGCCGCGCTCGCCGCCGTCGCAGGCCTCCTCTACCTCCTCTATTACGGCGTGATCGACTTCTATATCGGTTTCGTCGCGGGCATTAAGGCGTTCACGGCCGCCGTGTTCGGCGGCATCGGCTCGCTGCCCGGCGCCATGCTCGGCGGGCTCATCATCGGGCTGATCGAGACGTTCTGGTCCGCCTATTTCACCATCGAGTACAAGGACGTCGCCGCCTTCGCCATGCTCGCCGTCGTGCTCATCTTCTTCCCGTCGGGGCTGCTCGGCCGGCCAGAGGTTGAGAAGGTCTAGTCCTTGCAGGAGCCCGGCCCCCCCTTCCGCCAACGGCTCCAGCGCGCAATCAGCGATTCCATCGTCGCCGCCTATGTCGCGTTCGCGCTGTTCTGCCTGACGCTCGGCGTGCGCACCGTCGACAATGTCGGCGGGCTCACGCTCCTGCCGCGGCCCGGGCTGCTCGCGGCGGCCGTCGGCATCGTCTTTTTCGGCTATCTCCTCCTCAGCCTGTTCGTGTGGACCGCGCCCACTCCCCTCACCGCGCCCTTCGCCAAGTTCTTCAACCGCGAGCCGTTCAACCGCGCCGACTTCACCATCCTCGGCATCGTTGCGCTCGCCGCTCTTCTGATCCTGATCTTCGCGCCGCCGGCCTATGAGCTCGTCGCGCTCGGCGTGCTCGCCTTTATTGGCGTCGGCATCTTGCGGCGAACCGTGACGCGGTTCTTTCCCAACCTGCCCTTCGCACGCATCTTCACCATCGCCGGCGTCGCCCTCGCGGTGCTGTTCCCCATCGTCGCCTATCTCCTCAACAAGGCATTCGGGCTCGGCCTGCCGCTGCGCTACATCCTCGATCTCTCGATCCTCGTCCTCACCTACATCATGCTCGGCTGGGGCCTGAACATCGTGGTCGGCCTCGCAGGCCTCCTCGACCTTGGCTATGTCGCGTTCTACGCGGTCGGGGCCTACACCTTCGCGCTGCTGGCCTCGACGTTCGGCCTCTCGTTCTGGATCTGCCTGCCGATCGCGGGCGCGCTCGCGGCGCTCTGGGGCATCATTCTCGGGTTCCCGGTGCTCAGGCTCCGCGGCGACTATCTCGCCATCGTCACGCTCGCCTTCGGCGAGATCATCCGCATCGTGCTCCTCAACTGGACCGAGGTGACGAACGGCCCGAACGGCATCGGCAATTTGCCGCGGCCGAGCTTCTTCGGCCTGCCGTTCGCCCCCGGCGGTGGCGAGACCTTCAGCAATGTCTTCGGCCTGCGCTACGATCCCTTGCACGGCATCATCTTCCTCTATTACGTGATCCTGGCGCTCGCGCTCCTCACCAATTTCGTCACGCTGCGCCTGCGCCGCCTGCCCCTGGGCCGCGCGTGGGAGGCCATGCGCGAGGACGAAATCGCGTGCCGCTCGCTCGGCATCAACACGACCGTCACCAAGCTCACCGCCTTCGCCACCGGCGCCATGTTCGGCGGCTTCGCGGGCTCCTTCTTCGCCACGCGGCAGGGCTTCGTCAGCCCGGAAAGCTTCACCTTCATCGAGAGCGCCATCATCCTCGCCATCGTCGTGCTCGGCGGCATGGGCAGCCAGCTCGGGGTCGCGGTCGCCGCCATCGCGCTCGTCGGCGGCTTCGAGGCGCTGCGCCACACCGACAATCTGGAAGCGCTGATCGGCCCCGGCTTCGACCCCGCGCTCTACCGCATGCTGCTCTTCGGCATCGCCATGGTGGCGATCATGGTGTGGCGGCCGCGCGGTCTCGTCGCCTCGCGCACGCCCTCGATTTCGCTCGGGCCGCCGAAGGTCATTCCCGCCGAGATCGTCAAGGATGCACGCGCATGAGGTCGTGGCAAAAGGAGCCGCTCCTCGACGTCGAGCACCTCACCATGCGCTTCGGCGGCCTCACGGCCGTCGACGACGCCACCTTCACGGTCGGCCGCCGCGACATCACCGCCCTGATCGGCCCGAACGGCGCCGGCAAGACCACCGTCTTCAACTGCCTCACGGGCTTCTACAAGCCGAGCGAGGGCATGCTCCGCATGCGGCAGCCGGGCGGCGCGATCTTCCATCTGGAGCGCCTCGACGATCACGACATCAACGCGCAAGCCTGCGTCGCGCGCACGTTCCAGAACATCCGCCTCTTTCCCGGCATGACGGTGCTCGAGAACCTGATGGTCGCGCAGCATGAGCGGCTGACGAGCCCCGCGCTCGTCGCCGGCGCCCTGCTCGGCTTACGCAACTTTGCCACCGCCGAGCGCGAGGCCGTCGACCACGCGCGCTATTGGCTCGACCGCGTCGGCCTCACGGCCCGCGCCGACGATCCGGCGGGCGAGCTGCCCTATGGCGACCAGCGCCGGCTCGAGATCGCGCGCGCGATGTGCACGCGGCCGCTTCTCCTCTGCCTCGATGAGCCCGCCGCCGGCCTCAATGCGCGCGAGACCGAGGCGCTCAACACCTTGCTCATGAGCATCCGCGAGGCTGAGGACATCGCCATCCTTCTCATCGAGCACGACATGGCGGTCGTCATGCGCATTTCCGACCACGTCATCGTGCTCGACTACGGCAAGGTCATCGCCGACGGCAGCGCGGACGAGATCCGCAACGATCCACGCGTGATCGCCGCCTATCTCGGCGTGCCGGACGAGGAGCTGCCGATCGTTGCGGCGGAGGTGCGGTTATGAGCGGCCCGATCCTCGCCGTCGAAAATGTCACCGCCTGCTACGGCAACATTCCGGCGCTGCACGATGTCTCCGTCACCATCGCGCCGCGGGAAATCGTGGCGCTCATCGGCGCGAACGGCGCCGGCAAGACCAGCCTCATGATGACGGTGTTCGGCAGGCCGCGGGCGCGCAGCGGGCGCATCCTCTTCGACGGCCACGACATCACGCAGCTTCCTGCGCACGAGATCGCGGGACGCGGCATCGCGCAGTCGCCGGAGGGGCGCCGCATCTTCCCGCGCATGACCGTGTTCGAAAATTTGCAGATGGGCGCCATCATCGCGGGCGAGCGTGACCGTTTCGATCGCGACCTCGACCGCGTCTACACGCTCTTCCCGCTGCTCAAGGCGCGGCAAAGTCAGCGCGGCGGCACGCTGTCCGGCGGCGAGCAGCAGATGCTCGCGATCGCCCGCGCCCTCATGGGCCAGCCCAAGCTCCTGATGCTCGACGAGCCGTCGCTCGGCCTCGCGCCGCTCATCGTGAAGCAGATCTTTGCCGCGATCGAAGAGCTGAACCGCCAGGGCCTGCCCGTCTTCCTGGTCGAGCAAAACGCCTATCACGCGCTCCGGCTCTGCCACCGCGGCTATGTCATGGTCAATGGCCGCATCACGCTTTGCGGCAGCGGCGCGGAGCTGCTCGGCCGCGAAGAGGTGCGCGCGGCCTATCTCGACGGCGGCATCTCCGATCGCCCGCCCGTGGGAGCGGCGCCATGAGCCTCCTCTCCGACGCCTCGCCCCTCACCTTCCTCGTGCTGACCGTGATCATCGGCGGCGGCGCGGCGTTTCTCGCGGGGCGCGGCCTGGCGCGGAGCTGGAAGCCGTTCTGGCGCATCTTTTTCTACATGGCGCTTCTGGCGGGCGCGGTGCGCTTCTTCCATTACGCGCTGTTCGACGGCACACTCACGTCGCTCTACTACTATCTCGTCACCTATCTGATCCTCGCCGCGTTCGGCTCGCTCGGCTATCGCTCGATGCGGACGACGCAGATGGTGACGCAATATCGCTGGCTTTACGAGCGCACGAGCCCGCTCACGTGGCGTCACCGTCACGCCAAACCGGTTTCCCATTGATCGCCCTCATGTAGACTGGCTTAAGAGGGCAACGGAGGTTTAGACATGACGCGCAACGCCGGGCTGATTGCAGTTCTTTTCGCAACCGTATGGCTCGCGGCCTGCGGCGATGACGGCGACGACAAGACGACGAAGGTTGCCGTGGTCGGGCCGGTGACGGGGCAGTACGCCTCGTTCGGCGCGCAGATGAAGAATGGCGCCGAACTGGCGGTGGAGGACATCAATGCCGCCGGCGGCGTGCTCGGCAAGACGCTCGACCTCGATGTCGGCGATGATGCCTGCGACCCGAAACAGGCCGTGGCGGTCGCGAACCAGATGGTCGGCGACGGCGTCGCGCTGGTGGCAGGGCATTATTGCTCCGGCTCATCCATTCCGGCGTCCAGCGTCTACAAGGACGCGGACATGGTGCAGATCTCCCCCGCCTCGACCAACCCCGCCTTCACCGACAACCGCGCCGGCCCGAACATCTATCGCGTCTGCGGCCGCGACGATCAGCAAGGCGGCGTCGCTGGCAAATATCTCGCCGAGAACTTCAAGGACAAGAACATCGCCATCGTTCACGACAAGACCGCCTACGGTAAAGGCCTCGCGGACGAGACCAAGAAGGCCATGAACGCCGCCGGCAAGGAGGAGGTCATGTTCGAGGCCTATACCGCCGGCGAGAAGGACTACTCGGCGCTCGTGTCGAAGCTGAAGCAGGCGAACGTCGATGTGCTTTTCCTCGGCGGCTATCACACCGAGGCCGGCCTCATCGTGCGCCAGATGCGCGATCAGGGCATGGCGGCCATCCTCATGGGCGGCGACGCGCTCATCACCCAGGAATATTGGTCGATCACCGGCCCGGCAGGCGAGGGCACGCTGATGACCTTCTCGCCGGACCCGCGCAAGAACCCGGCCGCAGCGGAGGTCGTGAAGCGCTTCAAGGACAAGGGCGTCGAGCCCGAGGGTTATGTGCTCTACACCTATGCCGCCATCCAGGCCTGGAAGCAGGCGGTGGAGAAGGCTGGCAGCACGGCGGCCGCCGACGTGGTCAAGGCGCTCAACGAGAACGAGTTCGATACGGTGATCGGCAAGTTCAGATTCAACGAGAAAGGCGACCCCAACCTGCCGCCTTACGCCGTCTATCGCTGGTCGAACGGCACCTATGAGGAGATCGGCGACGAGGCCACTACTCCGGCAGGCTAGGTCTTCTTGGCGGCA
>DASQLK010000035.1:0-2287 GCA_035630055.1 Methyloceanibacter sp.
GCTCGAGCTTCGCGTGGCGCTGCCAGTCGATATAAACATCGGCAAGCTTGTTCGCCGCCTTGGCCGCGAGCGAGGTATCTCCGGAGGTGTATTCGATCGCAACGACGCTCGATTTCGCGAGCGGGAAGACCGACAGATGCTCGGCGAAGGCGTCGGCAGCCTTCTCCTGCTCGGACTTCTCCGTATCGCCGCGGAGGCCAAGGCTATTGATGAAGCGCCGAATCGGCCCGACGCCGGCATCCTTCTGGAATGCAGGATTGTTGGCGAGGTCCAGATCCTTCACGACCTTGAGGGCAAGGTCGCGTGAGGTCATGACCTGTACCTGGCTCTGCACAGCCTGCTCGTCGAGCGCGCGCCCCTGCTCCCTGCCCTGGTCGGCGGCGGGCCGCGTGAAGGCCGACTCCTCGTTCTGGATCAAGATGCGCGACTCGGAAGTGTAGAGCGGGCGCAGCATCGAAAGTCCGATGAACGTGAGGACGCCGCAGCCGATAGCGACGGCGAGCACCCAGCCTTTGGCGCGCCAAAGCGCGCGGCCAAGGCCCGCGAGATCGATATCCTGCGCGTCCGGATAGACTGGCTGCGGTCTCTGCACCCGACGGAACTCCTCCACGACACCCCATTAGACCGGCCGCTCGTAACCAAAGGCTTAAGCGGAGCCCCGCTTCGGAACGTTTGGTGAGCCTTCGTTAACCAAGGCGTCCTACATCTTGAGGATGGGTAGGATGCCGCAATCGAGTCTTTTGCTGACCCTTCTGGTCGTGGTGCTGGCCGCCACGTCTCTGGGCGGCTGCATCCGCAGCGCCATTCCCGGACTCACCACGCCGGATTACGCGCTGAACACCCCTGCCCCGCTCCCGCCGCCCGGACCCATGGCCATCACGCCGGACACCACCGCAGCCCTTCCGGGCGTGCCGGCTCTTCCACCGGACTACCGCCTCGACAGCGGTGACCGCGTGCGCGTCACCGTGTTCGGCCAGGATAACCTCTCCCGCGTCTACTCCGTGGACGGAAGCGGCTACGTCTCGGTCGCGCTGATCGGGCCGGTCCGCGCGCGTGGCCTGACGACACACGCGCTCGCCTCCAGCATCGCCGGTATCCTCAAGAGCAAATACGTCAAGGACGCGAAAGTCTCGGTCGAAGTGGAGAGCTACCGGCCGTTCTTCATCCTCGGAGAAGTGCGCAGGCCCGGACAGTTCTCTTATGTCAACGGGGGCATGACGGTCGAGAACGGGGTCGCCATTGCCGAAGGCTATACCGAGCGCGCCAATAAGCGCATGGTGCGCCTGACACGGAAATTCGGCGGGGTCATGAGCACCGTGATGGTGCCGACCGATTATCCCGTGCAACCCGGCGACACTATTTACGTGCTCGAACGCTTCTTCTAAAGGTCGTGGGGTCACCCCGACCTGGCCGAGGCCCGTGAACCCTCCACTTCGCATTCTGCATTGTCTGCGCGCGCCGATCGGCGGCCTGTTCCGTCACGTCTACGACCTGGCGCGCGGGCAGGCCGAGCTCGGCCACGAGGTCGGCGTCGTCTGCGATGCGACGACCGGCGCAGATTCAAGCGAACGCGCCTTGCAGCGCCTGGCGGATTCCTGCGCGCTCGGGGTCACGCGCATTGCGATGCCCCGGCAGCTGGGGTTCGGCGATTGGTGGGCTTATGGCCGCGTACTGCGCCTTGCGGCAACACTCGATGCTGAGGTTCTGCACGGCCGCGGCGCCAAGGGCGGCGCCTATGCGCGGCTCGCCGCGCGCGGGTTGAAGCGGAAGGGCAGCGGCGTCAAGGCCGTCTACACGCTCCATGGCGGCAGCTTGCACTATGCGCCGTCGTCACCGCTCGGACGCATTTATATCGGCGCGGAGCGCATGCTCGCGCCGATGACCGACGGCCTCATCTTCGAAAGCGTGTTCGCGGCAAGGCGCTACGCAAGCGTGATCGGCGAGCCGGCCTGCCCGGTGCGCATCGTGCCGAACGGCGTGCATCGGAGCGAGTTCTACGAGCCCGCGCTTTCCGACGATGCCGCCGACTTCGTCTTCGTCGGCGAACTGCGCGATCTGAAAGGTGTCGATGTCTTACTGCACGCGCTAGCGGCGTATCGCGAAGTCTTTCCCGGCCGCGCCCTCATCGTCGGCAGTGGGCCGGACGAGAATGCCCTCAAGCGTCTCGCACGCAGGCTGCGTCTCGGCTCGACCGTGTCGTTTGTCGGGGCGCAGCCGGCGCATACCGCCTTCTCCCGGGCGCGATGTCTCGTGGTGCCGTCCCGGGCGGAATCATTCCCCTATATCG
>DASQLK010000036.1:0-6118 GCA_035630055.1 Methyloceanibacter sp.
GCTGCGCGTCTGACGGATCCGGCGAACGAGCAGGACGTCGCCGCGATCATCGCGCGCGTCGAGGCCCGCTTACGCGCGCATCCTGACGAAGGCGAGGGATGGGACGCAGTGGCCCCGGTCTATATGGGCACGGGGCGCTATGTCGACGCGGCCGACGCCTACACAAAGGCGATCAAGCTTCTCGGCGAGACGCCGAAAAGGTTGGCCGGCCGGGGTCAAGCCCTCGTTCTGGCCAGCAACGGGGTTGTCTCGGAGGATGCCCGAAAATCTCTCGAGCGCGCCGTCGCGCTCGACGGTTCGCTGCTGGAGCCGCGGATTCTCCTTGCGATCGCCAAGGAACAGGACGGCCGCTTTCAGGAAGCGATCGACGATTGGCGCGCACTTCTTGATCGCGCCGATCCGAGCGCGCCGTGGCGCAACATGGTGGAGCAGCGCATGGCGGCCGCTCAGGCGCACCTCACAGGGGATGTGCAAGGCTTAGCAAACGCACCCGCTAAAACCGGTCCGTCAGAGCAAGACATGACGGCCGCGCAAAAAATGAATCCCGCCGATCGCCAAGCCATGATCGAGCAGATGGTCCAAAGGCTGGCACAGCGCCTGGAACAACAAGGCGACGATTTGGCCGGCTGGCTCCAGCTCGTGAAAGCCTATAGCGTGCTCGACCGTAAGAATGAGGCGGAGAAGGCGCTGTCTCGAGCAAAAACGCAATTCAGCGGCCGGACGGACGCTATCGAGCAGCTCGATGCCCTGGCGGCGGAGCTTGGACTGAAGTCATGACGCGGAAGCAACGCAGAGGCATTCTGATCGGGACGTCGCTCGCCGTCCTCGCCGTGGCCGTCGGCCTGGTGCTGATGGCCATGCGGGATTCGATTGTCTTCTTCTATACGCCCAGTGACGTGGAAACGAAGGAACTCGCCGCAGGGCAACGCTTTCGCCTCGGGGGCCTGGTGGAGGCCGGCAGCATCGTGCGCGGTGAGGGGACGACCGTGCGCTTCGTTGTAACGGACATGCAAAAGCGCTTGCCCGTGACCTATACCGGCGTGTTGCCTGATCTCTTTCGTGAGAAGCAGGGCGTCGTTGCGGAAGGCAAGCTCGAGCCGGACGGTGTCTTCCACGCCGATCAGGTGCTGGCGAAGCACGACGAGAACTACATGCCTCCGGAGGTAGCCAAGCGGCTCAAGGAGCAAGGCGTCTGGCAAGGCGACACGCAGGCCAGCTCGCCTCCGACATCGCAAGAGGTGAACTGATACGATGATCGCCGAGATCGGCCACTACGCCCTTATTCTCGCGCTGGGCGTTGCAATCGTGCAGACGGTCTTGCCGTTGTGGGGCACTCGCAGCCGCGATCCTCAGCTCATGGCGATCGCCGCGCCGGCGGCGCAGATGCAATTTCTCCTCATCGCGCTCGCGTTCACTGCCCTCATGACCGCCTACGTGACATCGGATTTCTCCGTTGAGAATGTCTGGCGCAATTCCCATTCCGCGAAGCCGCTGATCTACAAGATCGCGGGCGTCTGGGGCAATCACGAAGGCTCCATGGTGCTTTGGGTGCTGATGCTTGCGCTGTTCGGTGCGGCGGTCGCGACCTTCGGCAACAATCTTCCCAGGCAGCTCCAAGCCAACGTACTTGCTGTCCAAGCCTCGATCGGCGTTGCGTTCCTCCTCTTCATCATCATCACGTCGAACCCGTTCACGCGGCTCACTCCGGCGCCTTTCGACGGCAATGGGCTGAACCCCGTGCTGCAGGATCCCGCGCTCGCGTTTCATCCACCGTTCCTCTACGCGGGCTATGTCGGATTCTCGATGGCGTTCTCGTTCGCCATCGCGGCATTGATCGACGGACGCATAGACGCCGCGTGGGCGCGCTGGGTCAGACCTTGGACGCTCGCCGCCTGGATGTGCCTCACCATCGGAATCGCGATGGGATCCTGGTGGGCTTACTACGAGCTCGGGTGGGGCGGATTCTGGTTCTGGGACCCGGTCGAGAACGCGTCCTTCATGCCCTGGCTCGTGGGCACGGCGCTCCTGCACTCAGCCCTCGTGATGGAAAAGCGCGAAGCCCTCAAAGTCTGGACGATCCTCCTTGCGATCATCACGTTCGGCCTGTCACTGATGGGCACGTTCCTCGTTCGCTCCGGCGTTCTCACGTCCGTGCATGCGTTTGCCGTTGATCCGGCGCGTGGCGTCTTCATCCTCGGCATCATGGGAATCTTTGTCGGGGGCGCCTTTGCCCTTTTCGCCCTGCGTGCACCAGCGCTCAGGCAAGGCGGCCTCTTTGCGCCGATCAGCCGGGAGGGGAGTCTCGTTCTCAACAATCTTCTCCTGACGACGGCTTGTGCTGCCGTCTTCGTCGGCACGCTCTACCCGCTGGCGCTGGAATCGATCACCGGAGAGAAGATCTCGGTTGGTGCGCCATTCTTCAATCTTACGTTCGTGCCACTCATTGTGCCGCTCCTGATTGCCGTCCCCTTCGGACCGGCCCTTGCGTGGAAGCGCGGCGATCTCGTTGCGGCTTCGCAACGGCTGATGTTCGCGGCGATTGCTGCTGTCGGAATCACCATCGTCGTGCTCGCGATCCAGCAAAAAGGGCCATGGCTTGCGCCGCTTGGCATCGGGCTTGGCGTTTGGCTTATCCTTGGCGCTTTGTCGGAGCTCGGCCATCGCGCAAAGCTATTCGAGGCGAGCGTCACGGAGGTTCTGCGCCGTGCGCGCAATCTGCCGCGCGCAGCTTACGGGACCGCATTGGCGCATGCTGGGGTCGGCATGATGGTGATTGGTATCGTGGCCACGACGGCCTGGCGGTCCGAGCACATCCTCGCCATGAAATCGGGCGAAAGCGCCGAGATTGCGGGATACAACCTGATTTTCCGGGGCGTGCGTCCGCAACAGGGCCCGAACTACAGCGAACAACTTGGAACCTTTGAGGTTGCGCGCGGCGGACACGGGGTGACCACGCTCAAGCCGTCGAAGCGGGAATTCGCCGTCGAGGGCAGCGGCACGACGGAGGCGGGCATTTATCAGAGCTGGCGTGGCGATCTCTATGTCGTCATCGGTGATCAGCAGAACGACGGCGGCTACAGCGTCAGGATGTATTTCAATCCGCTCGTTTGGATGATCTGGATCGGCGCGGTGGTCATGTTCGTGGGCGGTGGGGTTTCCCTGTCGGATCGGCGCCTGCGTGTCGGCGCGCCGAAGCGGGCGACAGCGCGCGAACATGCGGCAGCCGGAGCCGCCTCGTGAACTCGCGCTCGGCCGCCTTGGTCGCTGGCTGCATTCTTTTCCTCGTAACGGCGCCTGCTTTCGCCGTGCAGCCTGATGAGGTCCTCAAGGATCCAAGGCTCGAAGCCCGCGCGCGGCAGATTTCGACGGGGTTGCGTTGCCTCGTCTGCCAGAATCAATCCATCGATGATTCCGATGCGCCGCTCGCCCGCGATCTCCGGTTGCTCGTGCGCGAAAGATTGCAGGTAGGCGACAGCGACGACCAAGTGATCGACTTTGTCGTTAGCCGCTATGGAGAGTTCGTGCTGCTCAAGCCGCGCCTCAGGAGCCACACGTGGCTGCTGTGGTTCGCGACGCCGGTCCTGTTCCTACTGGCGATGCTTCTGATTTTTCTTAGTTATCGTCGCCGGAGCCGCGTCCCCCGAACCAAAGCCGAGGCGCCTCTCACGCGTGCCGAGGAAGCCAAGCTCAATAAGCTTCTCGACCGAGGCTAGCCTCGCGCTTTCCGTTTGCCCGTTATGCAACGCTGTGCGGCGCCGCATAACCTTACGGAAATTTAATCCCCCCGAAACCGTCGCGTAATCGGTGAAGCCCTATATCTTGCGCTAGGCGTCGTGCTTAACGGCATTAGATCAGCCCACGGATTTTTTTGCCTTTTAGGAGAGAGGTGACTCATGACAACTGACCAGAGCTCTGCCGCGACGAAGAGCCATGCGCGGAATGCGTCCCGCAAGCGAGTGCTCCTCGCGGCCGCCGCCCTGATCGCGGCCGGCGCAGTGGGTGCAACGCTCGGAAACGGCGTACCCTTTGCGATTGCCGAGCCGCAGCAAACCATTCAGATGCCGCAAGGCAATGCGCCGATCAGCTTCGCCGATCTCGTGCAGAAGGTGAGCCCTGCCGTCGTTAGCATCAATGTCAAAGGCGAGAACAAAGTCGCCGAGAATGAGGACATGCCGATCCCGGGCATGCCTGACATTCCAGAGGACAGCCCGCTCTACGACTTCTTCAAGCAGTTCAAGAAGGGGATGCCCAACAGCGGTCCGCAGCGGCCCGCGCCCAGCCTGGCGCAGGGATCAGGCTTCTTCATCTCTCCCGACGGCTACGTCGTGACCAACAATCACGTGGTTGAAGACGCCGACGAGATCACGGTGACCATGGACAATGGCGACAAGTATCCCGCCAAGCTCGTGGGCAGCGATCCGCGTACGGACGTGGCATTGGTCAAGGTCACGACCGAGAAGACGTTCCCGCATGTCGATTTCTCCAGTAAGGACCCTCGCGTTGGCGATTGGGTGCTCGCGGTCGGCAATCCGTTCGGCCTCGGCGGCACAGTAACGGCGGGCATCATCTCGGCGCATAACCGCGATATCGGTTCCGGCCCGTACGACTTCCTCCAGATCGATGCCGCCGTTAACCGCGGCAACTCCGGTGGTCCCAGCTTTGACCTCGACGGCAAAGTGGTCGGCATGAACACCGCTATTTTCAGCCCAAGCGGCGGCAATGTCGGCATCGCGTTTGCGGTGCCTGCCGAGCTCGTGAAGGAAGTCGTGGGTCAGCTCAAGACGCACGGTACGGTCGACCGCGGCTGGCTCGGCGTCGTGATCCAGAACGTGAGCGACGATATCGCCGACTCCATCGGCCTCGCCGAAGCCAAGGGCGCCATGATCACCAAAGTGACCGAGGATGGCCCTGCGGCGAAGTCAGACATCAAGGCCGGTGACGTTATCGTCGCCGTCAACGGCGAGGCCGTGGGCGACTCACGTGACCTTGCCCGCAAGATCGCGGAGTTGCAGCCCGACAGTGACGTCAAGCTGTCGCTGATGCGCTATGGCGACAAGCGTGAGGTCAGCATGAAGCTCGGGTCCTTCCCAACCGGCAAGAAGCTTGCCGCGCTTGAGGAGGAGAAGCCCGCGGATACCGGCGAGCAGATGAAGGACCTCGGTCTTTCGCTCGCACCTGCCGCGCGCATCCCCGGCGCCGGCGAAGACGGCGTCGTCATCACCGAGGTCGATCCCGCCAGCGATGCCGCCGACAAGGGCCTCAAGCCGGGTGACGTGATCCTCGAGGTCGCGGGCGTCACCGTCTCCGCGCCAGGCGATGTCGCCAAGGGCGTGCAAAAGGCCATCGGCAATGCCAAGGACAAGGACAAGGTCAATGTCCTGTTCCAGGTGAAGTCCGGCGATCAGACGCGCTTCGTGGCGCTTGCCCTGAAGAAGGCGTAATCGCCTTCGACGCCGGAGGGCGGCACGGTTCCCCCCGCCGTGCCGCCCGCCTCCTTTTTTGTTAAGAGAAGCGAGCTAAGCCTTGGGAGCGTCAGGCGCAGGGAGATCTCCGAGCATGCGGGTACTGGTGATCGAGGACGATCAAGAGACCGCGGCTTTCCTCAAGCGCGCTCTGAAGGAGTCCGGTCATGTGGCCGAGCATGCGGGCGATGGGCAGACCGGCCTCGAGCTTGCACGCGTCAATGCTTACGACGTGCTCATCGTCGATCGCATGCTGCCGAAATGCGAAGGGCTGGCGGTCATCTCCACTTTACGTGCCGAAGAGATCAGAACGCCGGCCCTCATCTTGAGCGCGCTTGGGGAGGTCGACGACCGGGTCAAAGGCCTGCGCGCCGGCGGCGATGACTACCTCACCAAACCTTACGCTTTCAGCGAATTGCTGGCCCGCATCGAGGCCCTGGCGCGGCGGACTTCGCCCGAAGAGGCGCATACGCGCTTCGTGGTCGGCGATCTGATCCTGGATCGGCTGTCGCACAAGGTGACGCGTGCCGGCGAGGCCATCCTGTTGCAGCCGCGAGAATTCCGGCTGTTGGAATATCTGATGAAGCATGCCGGCCAGGTGGTCACCCGCACCATGCTGCTCGAGAATGTGTGGGACTATCATTTCGACCCACAGA
>DASQLK010000037.1:0-18939 GCA_035630055.1 Methyloceanibacter sp.
TCTCACCGTGATCGAGGGCACGCTGGCCAAGGCATTCGGAGTGCTCGGCGGCTATATCGCCGGCTCGGCGGCGATGTGCGACTTCGTCCGCAGCCACGCCTCGGGGTTCATCTTCACGACATCGCTGCCGCCCGGGATCGCCGACCATCACCGGCACGATATGGCTCGGATTGTCGACGACCGGGAGCCGCGCGTCGGCCATCCGCCGCTTCAAGGTGCCCACACGCTCCTGGTGGCGAGCCCGTTCCAGCTGGCTGATCTTCAAGTGCCGGATGCTGGCAAGCGCACCCGCGACGATGGCCGGCGCCAGCGACGTCGTGAAGATGAACCCGGGCGCGTAGGACCGGATGGCGTCGCAGCAGGCCTTGCTGGCGGCGATATATCCGCCCATGACGCCGAAGCCTTTTGCGAGCGTGCCATTGATGATGTCGACGCGGTCCATAACGCCTTCGCGCTCGGCGATGCCGCCACCGCGCGGACCATACAGGCCGACCGCGTGCACCTCGTCGAGATAGGTGAGGGCGTTATACTTCTCGGCCAGATCGCAGATCTCCTTGATCGGCGAGATATGCCCGTCCATCGAATAGACGCTCTCGAAGACGATGATCTTCGGCGTTGCGAGCGGAACCCTTTTCAGCTGCTCTTCGAGATGCCCGACATCGTTGTGGCGGAAGATGTGCTTCTCGCCGCCGCCGTGCCGGATGCCTGCAATCATCGAAGCGTGGTTCTTTTCGTCGGAGAAAATCACCGTGCCGGGGATCAGGCCGACCAGGGTCGAGAGCGTCGCGTCGTTGGCGACGTAAGCCGAGGTGAAGACGAGCGCGGCTTCCTTGCCGTGCAGGTCCGCGAGCTCATGCTCGAGCTCGACGTGATAATGGGTGGTGCCTGAGATGTTGCGCGTGCCGCCGGAACCTGCGCCGACCTCATCGATCGCCGCGTGCATC
This sequence comes from Methyloceanibacter sp., assembly GCA_035630055.1. Taxonomy (GTDB): domain Bacteria; phylum Pseudomonadota; class Alphaproteobacteria; order Rhizobiales; family Methyloligellaceae; genus Methyloceanibacter. Next base: position 945 of record DASQLK010000037.1, read on the forward strand.
GCCGCGATGACCTTGGGGTGCTGGCTCATGCCGAGATAGTCGTTGGAACACCAGACGGTGACCTCCCGCGTATCCTCGGAATTGAAATGGTCCGCGGTGGGATAGCACCCGCGGCGGCGCTTCAGATCCGCGAACACGCGATAACGGCCCTCGCGATGCAGCGCATCAAGATGTTCGCGAAACAGCTTCTCGTAGTTCATGTCAGTTTCCCGGCGTCAAACGGTACGCGTTTCGCCCAAACGAGTACTGCTTATGCATATCTGGTTCGTAACTACCATCTGCTGCGTGGGGCCACAACCCCATGAAAGAACACGACTTCTGGCAATCTTGAGCGACTTTAACTCACAGACTGCACTAGTTCTTTGATCCAGAGCATGTTTTTCTACTCGGGGTTCAAATTGCCAAGGGCCGGTGGTGCGACATAATCTACGAGCCGGCAACCGAGGTTCTCGCACCTAAACAATCAGTTCACGAGGTTTCAATGCGGAAGGACAGTCGGCCGCCGATTTCTCGAGAGATTGAGCTGGCAGAGCTAAAGCAATCTCTCGTGCAGCAACGCCTGCGGCTGCAAGAAGCCGAATCGCGCTTTCGCTTCTTATCTCATGCGATGCCACAACCTTTGATGGTCGTTGATGCGGACTCGCTTCGAATTGTGGACGGGAATCCCGCAGCCGTTCAGTATTTCAAGCTGAAGAAGACGCGATCCCTGGAAGGGAGATTAGTGAGCGAGCTTTTTGCAGCCCAAAGTCGGGCCGACTTTCGTACTCATCTGAGTAAGGCGCGCATTACAGGACGGGATGGTGAAATCGCTTTGAGACGTAAGGACGGTAATGAATCAATCCTACGCCTTGTTCCATTTTATAAGGAAGGAACCTGCTTCCTTCTGGTTGAGTTGAAGGATGCGGACAAAGAAAAAGACGCGGGCCCCGCATCCTTCACGGATTTTTTTTACAAGCTCCCGGATGGCATGGTCGTTACTGATGAAAAACAGTGCATCATCGCGGCTAATAAAGCCTTTCTTCAGCTGGCAGGCGTCACCAGTGAAGAATGTACACGAGGTCAACCGCTCGATCGCTGGCTTGGTCGACCCGGAATCGATGTTCAGGCCGTGCTCGCGTCCGTTCAATCACACGGCTCGGCACAGAGCTTTGTGACAGTAGTGCGGGGCGCCTATTCCGTGTCGGAAGTGGACGTGTCCGCAGCTTTTATCGGGGATGAACGTCTGCTCCTGGGATTTTGCATGCATGCGCTGACGCAACCAAGTCATTACGAAACAGAACAAGCTGCTCCATGCTCTAAAGATCGAATTAGAAAACGCGTGGGTCAAAGCTCGCTAAAACAGCTTGTGCAGGAGGCTACGGACAAAATTGAGCGACAATCGATCGAAGTGGCTCTCGATCTAACTTGCAACAATCGAGCTTCGGCTGCCCAACTGCTAGGCCTGAGCCGTCAGAGTCTCTATACGAAGCTCAGACGTTACGGGCTTTATTCGCCCAGCAAACCTGCTCAATCGCAGACGAGCCCGTCTAGACCACTTCCAGCGAGGATCTAAGGATGACGAGAATTGTCGTTGCGTCGGCCGCGGTTGCGGCTCTTTTCTTCAGCACCATGGCGGTCGCCGCCACGCAAGGCGAGTTTGACAATGAGTGCGTGATGGGCCTTGCGCTCGGCAAGGACATCAAGACCGACTGCTCAGTCAACACCGAGTACAAGGGCAAGACCTACTGCTTCGGGAACGAGCAGGCCAAGGATCTCTTCCTCAAGAATCCGGATGAGTTCGTATTGAAGGCGCAGGTCTATCATTCCAGTCGGGCGCAAGCTCCTGCAGCGACGCCGGACGCGAGTAAGGCGCCTTAGGACCCGCTTGGCTGCGTCTGGGCTTTGAACACGGTGCCGTCGGTGTCGGTCACGGCCACGTCGAGCGCATTGTCCTTGCCGCGACCGAAGCTGAAGCGGATGTTCGGGTTCGTGGAGAGCGAAAAGCTGCTCTCCATGCTGAAGACGAGCTCGCCGTCTCTTTTCACCGTCATGCCATTCACGAAGCGAGCCGGGATAAACTTCGCGGTGTTGACGTCAAGCTGCATGCCGTTGTGATTGGGATGCTTGATCATCACCTGCGCATCGAACAGAGGTGTGGTCGATAGCGCCGGCGGGAACGTCTTCACGAGGAGCTTGCCCAGGCCCTCGTTTTCCGTGTCGGGGTCCTTCGGCTGCATGGCCGCACAGCCGCCCGCCGCGGCGATGAACTTGCTCGCCATATGCAGCGTGCCGTCCTCGGTTTCGAGCACCGCGCGCACATGCGAGAAATTATCGACCCTCACCCGCGTTGAGAACTTGCGCTCCCCGCCGGTGCCGGCTGCCGGCCCGAATGTGACCTTCGCCACGACCGGTCCGGGATTCTTGTCGATGATGAGGTAAAGCGACTTCAGGTTCTGCGTCACCGACGGGGGAACGCGGATCGTCAGCGGGACGATCGCGGCATCCTCTGCCGTCGCCGGCGCATCCAGGATCACCACGCCGTCTTCGGCCTGGATCGCCCTGTCGCCGAAATTCTGCTTCTTCAGACTGTCCCACGTCTCGTCGGCCCGCGCCACGGTCGCGCCGGCGATGAGTAGACACAGGGCAGCGGCGGTGAAAGCGCCGCGCTTTAGGGTGTTCGTGCGGCCTGGCATGGCGCCGTCCTCCTTGAACAGGTTTGCCGACATTATATCACTCCCATTCCAGTTCCGCGAATGCCGCCGTGACGTTGCGGACATGGTACTGATCGAACATTTTCCAGTCATCCCGCTCGGAAATTCCTACCGTTCGCGTCGCATCCTCCAGGGTCTTGCCCTGCTCGATCAACGCCCGGACCCCCTTGGCGACCGTGGAGAGATAGCGCTCCTCGGCGGCCACCGCTTCGGGCAGTTCCATGGCGTGTGGTCCGTGCCCCGGCACGACCCGCGCCGCGTTGCGCGCTTTGAGCTGATTGATGAGTTCGAGCCAGCCGCGGATGGAGCCATCGAGCGTCGGCACATGCACGGAGAAGAGCAGATCGCCGAGGAAGACCGTGTTCGTCGCCGTGTCCGTCACGATCAGGTCGTTGTCGGTATGCGCCGTCGGCTGCGCCTCCAAAATAAGCGTTCGGCCGCCGAGATCGATGGTCGTCTTGTCCTGCACCGCGAGCGTCGGCGGGATGACCTCGATGCCTTCGACGGTTTCCGCGCCCATCATCGCCTTGCTCGCCGCGAGATATTGCTCGCTGCGGGACATGAGGCCGCGCGCGAGCTTGTAGTGGCCGACGAAGGTGGGATCATCCTCCTTGAACGCGGCGTTCCCGAACACGTGGTCGGGATGCATGTGGGTGTTGATGACGTAGCGGATCGGCTTATCGGTAACCTGCCGGATCGCGGCCCGTAAGCGGCGTCCCATGATCGCGCTGCCGGAGGTGTCGATGACGGCCACTGCATCGCGTCCGACCACGAAGCCGGCATTGGACATGTCGCCCTGGTTTGCCTCGGATTGCAGCTCGTAGCGGCCCTGATGCACGAAGACCCCCGGCGCGATCTCCTTGACCGCCGCGGCGTCGTCGGCGCGAACCGGCCCGAAACGGAGGAAAGGGAGCGTGAGGAGCGCCAGGCCGCCCAGTAGGACATCGCTTCGCGATGGTAACGTTTGCTTTGCCATAGCCCCGAATTTGTCGTTCTCGCCCGCCACGGCGTTACGGTTTGCCGACGCTTCGTAGGCAGACTGGCGCCGCGTCGAGCCGGCTGTGCCCGCCTCTGCGCGCGAACAAGGAGACTGCCATGAAATATATCCTTTCCGTCCTCGCCGCGATCGTGGCGCTCGGAACTGTTGCCCTGTCATCCTCACCGGCTGATGCCGGCTGGCGTTATAAGCGGGGCTGGGGCGTTTGGGGCCCTGGCGTGAACGTCTATGTCGGCCCGCGTTACGGCTATGGCTATCGCCGGCCCTATTGGCGGAACAACTACGCCTATGGCTACGGGCCGCGTTGGCACCGCCGTTACTGGCGCTAGGACAAATAAAGACGCAATTTCAAGCATTTCAAGGGCCGTCCCGCACTCCGTCGCGGGCGGCCCTTTGTTTTTCCGGTGCTTAACGCCCCCACGCCGTCTTTTAGTCTTCGTCCAAAGGTCGTAAGGGAAGACGTCTGACGGTCGGGGTTCTTTCGTTTTGCCCCCCATCGTATAGTTTACGCGCGCGAAAGGGAGGGTCATCGCATGCGCATCGTTCTTATCCTGGTACTCATCGCGGCCGTGTTGGTCGTGGTGCAAAGCTATCGCAATGAATGCACGTTCGGCGAGGCCGGCTGGTGGGATTGCGTCCTCGGCCGCACCGCAACGACCGAGACACCGGCTCCGGCTACCGATACGGCGCCGCCCGCAACCGAGACCACGCCTCCGCCAGCTGAAGCGCCGGCGCAGTAAGGCTTGTCTGCTACCGGCATGCGGCCCGTCCAGCGGCGGGTCGCATGCCCGGTTCCGGTTATGCTGACGCCCTCGCGGGGCGGGGCATTCATCCGCGCGGTGCGTCGGGATCCAGTGTTCTGCGCGACCTGCAGAAGCACCACGAGCCGACGCGATTCCTCAGTCTCCGGCTATTTCTTGCGTTTGGGCGGCTTGTTCTCGTTGGCAGGCGTCTGCCTCGCGCTCTCCTTGAGCGCTTCTTTCAGCGACGTCGGCCGTCGATGCTTGTGCAGAAGGTCGGCAAACGCCTCCTCGGCAAGCTCCTGCAAACTGCGCCCGGTGTCACGCGCCAGCAGCTCCAGCGCCTGTAGAATCTCCGGCGCGAAGCCGAGCAGCTTGCGCTTCTCCTGATCTGAATCAGAGCGGGCCATGTTGCCACCGTCTCCACGCTCGAAAGCTGCGTAAGCATAACCGATTTCAGGCCGTCCATGACCGCCATTTGGGAACCGTCACGACCGCTCCGCGCTTATAGCAGCGGCTTATCCCCGCGCATCGTGCGCGGGACAAGGTACGGAGCCTGACGCCCAAACCCACTTCCCACCGAAAGGATCCAACCGATGGGACTGTTCAGCAAAGACATCAAGTCGATGGAGGACCTGTTCCTCCATACCTTGCAGGACATCTATTACGCCGAGAATCAGATTGTGAAGTCGCTGCCGAAAATGATCGAGAAAGCGACGAGCCCGCAGCTGACCGCGGGTCTGCGCACGCATCTGCGTGAAACCCAAGGCCAGGTGAACCGCCTCGAGCAGGTTTTCAAGAAGCTCGGCCAGGAGCCGAAGGGCACCGACTGCCCGGCCATCGACGGCATCATCAAGGAAGCGGACGAAGTTGCCGGCGAGGTTGAGGACAAGAAGGTCCTCGATGCCGCCATCGTCGGCAGCGCCCAGGCCGTCGAGCATTACGAGATTTCGCGCTATGGCACCTTGATCGCCTGGGCGCGTGAGCTTGGCCACAACAATGTCATCCCGCTCCTCAACGCCAATCTGAAGGAGGAGAAGGCGACCGATAAGAAGCTGACCATGCTCGCCGAGGGCAAGGTCAATCGCCGCGCTTCCGGCCGCTCGACGGCGCGCTCGACATCGCGGCGCAAGACCGCAGGTCGCAGCGCAGCCAAGACGAAGCGTGCGCCCGCCCGTCGCGCCGCCGCGCGCAGTGCGGCGACCAAGCGCAAGACGGCAACCGCGAAGCGTAAGACCGCCCGCAAGAGCACGCGCAAATCGCGCTAGATGATCACGTAGCGTTAGAAACGAGACAGGCCGGGGCCATCGCCCCGGCCTTTAAGCTTCCGGGGGTACGATCACCCGCAGGGCCTTCGGCCGCGAACGGTAGGTGAGGGGAGGCCGCATGATCTCGATCTCGCCGTCCAGCGACACCGGCAGCCGGCTTGCCTTTGCCGTGATTTCCACATCGCTCAGCACGAACGTGTCGAGATCTTTGGCGGCGTCGAGCTTGCCGAAACAGAGCCGCCACACCATCCAGAAGAACTCGACGGGGTTGCGCGGCTTCACGACGTAGAGCCAGAGCGCGCCTTCGTCCAACCGCTCGCGCCTGCCGATGCTGAAGAGGTCGGTGCTGTATTTGTTGTTGCCGACAAAGAGGCAGGGGGTGCGATACGGCATCGACCAGCCTTCCGCCCGAATGCGAAGCCGGCGCCGCGGAAAATGCTTCATCATGCGGAAGAAGGCCGGCACCATGGCCATCCATTTCGTGAGCTTCTGCCGGTCGCGCCGCCGCTCGCGGTCGATGACCATGTAGGGATAGATGCCGATCGAGGAGTTGTTGATGAAGACCTCGCCATTGACCTCCGCCAGATCCACCAGCACGACCCGGCCTGCGACGATCGTCGCAACGGCGGCTTCGATGTCGAGGGGAAGCTCCAGATCCTTGGCAAAATGATTGAGCGTCCCGAGCGCAAGCACGCCGAGCGGCGTTTCCGTTCCCGCGGTGACGCTGGCAACGGTGCGGATCGTACCGTCGCCGCCGCCGACAACGATCGCGTCGATCTCGCCGCGTTTTGCCTGCTCGATGGCGAGCGATGCGGCCTCAGCCAGGAGTTGGCCCGGGACGAGGCGGATATCGCAAGATACACCATGAGTTTGGAAGGACTGTTCGAGGCTTTGCCGGATGTCGTCGGCCAAGCGGCCGGAGAAGGCGCCCGCGCCGGCGTTCAGCAGTACCGCGACGCGCCGCATGGGAACGCGCGAATGAAGCTGCGATCGATCGAGGGCTGCGGTGTCCGCCATGGGGCTGTCATGACCTGAGGGTCGTTGCCGACAGCCTAGCAGAAGGCTCTGCGCGGGAAAGCGATTGGCCTAGCGGCGCTGGCCGAAAGAAGGTTGCGGCATGAATGCCTGCAGCCAGGTTGTGCGGCGCTCGTTTCGGGTCGCTTCCAGCGTATGAGCCTCGCTCAGCCATGTCCGCAGCGCCAAGTCCAGCACCCGCGGTCCCAAGGGCCCGAGATCGAAGTTGTAAACGAGGAAGTAAAGGAACTTGCTCATGGCCCATTAACTGTGAAAGGGCCGATCGGGTTTCATGGATGAGACAAATTTGCCGCAGGTCAACAGAGATCATATCCAGGCAGGGCGCTAATGACGCCCAAAACCCAAGGACTTAGCTCTTACCCGCCTCTTCGATATAAATCTTGCGCAGTGCCACCGCGACCGGCCCGGGCGTTCCGGTCCCGATAGCCACCCCGTCGATGTCCACGACCGGCAGCACAAACGCCGATGCCGCGGTCATGAAAGCCTCGCGCGCTCCGTGCGCCTCAGCCACGCTGAACGGCCGCTCCTCGATGGTGACGCCCTCGGTTTCGGCAAGCCTCAGCACGGCGCGGCGTGTGACCCCCGGCAGGATGTGGCTGCCGAGCGCCTGCGTGCGAACGATGCCCTCGGCATCGACGATGAAGGCGGACGACGACGTGCCCTCGGTCACGTGCCCATCCTCCACCATCCAGGCCTCGTAGGCGCCCCGCAGCTTGGCGTGCTCCTTGCCCATGCATTGCGCCAGCATCGACGTCGATTTGATGTCGCGCCGCTTCCAGCGAATGTCCGGGATCGTGACCACCTTCACCCCGGTCGCGGCGTAAGGATTGGCGATCAGGGGCCGCTTCTGCGTGAAGGCGACGATGGTCGGTTCCGCCGCGGCCGGATAGGCAAAGTCGCGGTCCGCCGCCCCGCGGCTGATCTGGAGATAAACGATGCCTTCGTCGATCTCGTTGGCGGCGATCAGCTCGTCGTGGATTTCACGCAAGCCCCCATGCGTGATTGGGGGAGCCAGCGCGATCTCGGCAAGCGATCGGTCGAGGCGGGCGAGGTGGGCGTCGAAGTCCACCAGTCGGCCGTTCAACACCGCCGTCACTTCGTAGATGCCGTCGCCAAACAAAAAGGCGCGGTCGAAGATAGAGACCTTGGCCTCCTCTTCGGGCACGTAGACGCCGTTGACATAGATGGTGCGGGACATGGATCGGGAAAAATGAACGGCGACGAAACGGCGTAGCCCCGACCACGGCCGAGTGCAAGGCGGCGGGATTAGCCTGCTTTCCACTCTTCCGGCTGTCAGGCATAATCGAGTCTCTGGAGAAGGCTTGGCGAGGAACGGGATCAGGCCAAAAAGGGGGGAGTTCAATGACGTCAGCGAGCTTATTGATTGTTATTATTGTCGGCACCGCAGTCGGCGCCCTGATCGGTCTGGCCATCGGTGGGGGTCTTGACCCCCTCTATCTTGCCATTGTCGCCGGCTTTCTTGGCACCATTGTTGGCGCCATTGCACGAAACATGATCATGGTGCGGGGTTCCGGCTCGGGCCCCGACGACTCGCGTACGCCAACGCTTGTCGTGGTTTATTCGGCTGTCGCTTCACTAGCGGGGAGCGCGGCAGCAGTGGAAATCGCCAGGCGTAGCGATCTCGCAGGCTCAGCGGTCTGGATCGGCGCGTTGGCGGGTTTATTTTCGGCCATTCTGCTGGCGATGCTGATGATCACCTACCACACCAATCCAGGTGAGGCGCCGAAGATCCGCTAGCGCGGTGCTTACACGAAAGGCTGCACGCGAAGCCCGGCTTCCTCGATGAGAGCGAGGTCGTCGTGGGTGTCGTTGTTTTCCGTCGTCAGCAGCTTGTCGCCGTAGAAGATCGAATTTGCGCCGGCCATGAAGCAGAGGATTTGGGCCTCACGGCTCAAGGCATGACGTCCCGCCGAAAGTCGCACGCGCGACGTCGGCATCAGGATTCGCGCCGCAGCAACCATGCGGACGAGATCGAGAGGGTCGACCGGCGGACGATCCTCGAGCGGCGTGCCGCTGACCGCGACCAGCGCATTGATCGGCACGCTCTCCGGGTGCGGCTCTAGATTGGCCAGGGTCTGCAACAGGCGCGCGCGATCCTCGATCGTCTCACCCATGCCGATGATGCCACCGCAGCACACCTGCACGCCGGCTTTGCGCACATGCTCCAGGGTGTCGAGGCGGTCCTGATAGGTGCGCGTGGTGATGATCTCGCCGTAGAACTCTTCCGAGGTATCGAGATTGTGGTTGTAGGCCGTGAGCCCGGCATCGGCGAGGCGCTCCGCTTGCGCGCCGGTCAACATGCCGAGGGTCACGCAGGCTTCCATGTTCAGCGCACGCACCCCACGCACCATGTCGAGCACTGCATCGAACGCGGGCCCGTCCTTCACCTGCCGCCAGGCGGCGCCCATGCAGAAGCGTGTGGCGCCCGCATCTTTGGCGGTTCGCGCCTTCGAGAGCACGTCGTGCACATCGAGCAACGCCTCGCGCTCGAGGCCCGTCTCCTTGGCGTAATGCGCCGATTGCGGGCAATATTTGCAGTCCTCGGGGCAGCTGCCGGTCTTGATGGAGAGAAGGCTAGCAAGCTGCACCTCGCCATCGGCATGATGCAGGCGATGCACGGCGCGCGCCCGGTCCACAAGCTCTAGAAGAGGCAGGCTGAGAAGAGCGACGACCTCTTCGCTGCGATAGTCGTGCCGCAGCGCCTCGCCGCCCCGGGCGATCTCGGCCGGGTGCTCGCGAAGCCGCAATTTGGGCCTGTGAGAGCTTAGTGTTTCCAGGGTTTCCGACACGGGCGGGGCTTATGATTGCTGCTTTATGGAGCCTTCGCTAATACAGGATCATGGTGGGAAGCGAAAGCCGCTACGAAGCCTGGCTCAGCCAGCGCGAGCGCGACGGATTGCTGCGCGGTTTAACCGCCATGGCCACCCGCGACGCCCGCACCATCTCGGTCGGCAGCCGCAGCTTCGTGAACTTTGCCAGCAACGATTATTTGGGCTTGCGTTTCCATCCGGCGCTCACCGACCGGGCTGCGGAATGGGCCAGGCGCTATGGGGCGGGGGCCGGAGCGTCACGCCTCGTGACGGGCAATCTCGATCTTTTCACACTGATTGAGGCCAAGGTGGCGGCTCTCAAGGGCAAGCCCACGGCACTCCTCATGGCGTCCGGCTTCCAAGCCAATGCCGCCGTCTTGCAGGCTCTGCTCGATCGGACGGTGCTCGGCGCCGAGCCGCTTGTGTTCGGCGATCGCCTCAATCACGCCAGCATGTATTTCGGCTGCCGTGCCGCGGGGGTCGAGCAGATCCGCTACCGCCATTGCGACGCGGCGCATCTACGCGACCTTCTTGCCCGCCATGGAGACGAGGAAAGGCCGAAGTTCATCCTCACCGAAAGCGTGTTCTCCATGGACGGCGATGTGGCCCCGCTTGCGGCGCTGGGAGCGCTCGCGCGCGAGCACAGCGCTTGCCTGATCGTGGACGACGCGCACGCGACCGGCATTCTCGGCCTGAACGGCGCCGGACTGTCCGGCGATGCCGACATTGCCATCGGCACCTTCTCCAAGGCGCTCGGGGGGTTCGGGGCCTATGTCGCCTGCACGACGCTCATCCGCGAGTATCTCGTCAATCGCTGCAGCGGCCTGATCTACTCCACCGCCTTGCCGCCTTCGGTTCTCGGCGCGATCGACGCGAGCCTCGATCTCATCCCGGAGATGGAAGGTGATCGCGCCTATGTCGCCCAGCTCGCGGAGCACTTCCGCGTGCAGGCGAACGCGCGCGGACATGACACCGGCGCATCGACCACCCAGATCGTTCCGATCTTCGTCGGCGCGAATCAAGCAGCGATCGATCTCAGCCGTGCATTGCGTGCCGCGGGCTTCTGGGCCACCGCGATCCGGCCCCCGACGGTACCGGCCGGCACCGCCCGCGTGCGTCTCGCCTTCACCCGCGCGCATCAGGAAAGCGACATCGTGCGTCTTCTCGCGGAGCTCGGCGAAGCCGGCGCATTCCAACCCGCCGCAGCAAGTGCGCAATAGACGATGCACGCTGTCTTCGTTCATGGCTGGGGCTATCACGCCGGCCTCTGGGAGGATGTCATCGCGTTCTGTCCGGAGTTGTCCGTCAGCCGCGTCGATCTCGGCTTTGTCGCGGGCGGGCCCGCCGGTGTCGAGACGTGGCCGGAAGACAGCATCGCCATCGGCCACTCGCTCGGCCTGCTTTGGCTCCTGCAACAGGAGCGACGGTTTCGCGCCCTGGTGAGCGTGCAGGGTTTCGACTGCTTCTGTTGCCACGTTCCGACGGCACGCGTGGCAGCGATGTGCCGTGGTCTCAAGCAGAATGCAGCAGAGACCCTCGGAAATTTCTGGCGCTCCTGCGGCACGCCGGACTTCGCGGATCCGGAGGACTTGAAGATCGAGAAGCTCGATGAGGGTCTGGACTGGCTGATGAAGTGGAACGCAACCGGGAAAGCGACCGCGCTCGACTGTCCGATTCTCGCGCTTGCCGCGCGCGACGATCCGATCGTTCCCGCGACCATGAGCGCATCGATTTGGGGCGAGGAGAACGTCACATGGTCGGACGAGGGGAGTCACGCCTTGCCCCTGCGCCGGCCCGAATGGTGTGCCGATCGCATCAAGGAGTTCGCCCGTGGGCTCGCGTAGCGCCGCCATCGCTGCCCGCTTCGATGCGCGCGCGTCCGACTATGAGCGCCATGCCGGCTTGCAGCGCGCCGTCGCCGAGCGTCTTGCAGGCTTGCTCCCGGACTTGCAGCAACCGCGGGTGTTGGAGGTCGGCTGCGGCACCGGCCTCTTCTCCCGCCATCTGCTGGCCCGCTACGAGGAAGGCACCTTCCTCTTCAGTGACCTTGCGCCCGCCATGGTGGCGGAATGCCGGCGCAATCTCGGCGACCCGTCGAGCGGGGTGTCGTATGAGACTGCGCTTCCGGACGGCCCGCGCACCTACGCGACCTTCGACCTCATCGCGCTCAGCATGTCGCTGCACTGGTTTCCCGATCCGCACGCCACGCTCGCTTCGCTGCGCCGGCGTATCGCGCCCGGCGGCAAAATCGTCTACGCGACGTTGGGCCCCGAGAGCTTTGTCGAATGGCGCGCCGTTCTCGCCAAGCAGGGCTTGCGGAGCGGCCTCGTCGCTCTTCCCGAGCTTCCCGGAATCGTCGCGGAGGAAAGGCTGACGCCGGACACGTCCACGTTGGGCTTCCTGCGCCGCATGAAATCGGTCGGCGGCATCACGCCCCGCGAGGCCTACCGCCCGCTCTCGGCGGGGGCGCTGCGCCGGGCCATCCGTGCCGCCGATGCGCGGTTCGGCGGCAAGATCACCTGGCACATCGTCTATGGCGTCCTCGACGCCTAGGGCGAAGTCCTGTCCAGCCCCTCGAGCATGCCGTCATACGCCCGCGTCAGCTCCGCGTCGGTGATGCAGTATGGCGGCAAGAGATAGAGCGTCTTGCCGAGTGGCCGAATGTTGAGTCCGTTGCCGAGATACCATCGCTTTAGGGCAAGGCTCCGGCTCGACTGATATGTGCCGCCGTCCTTGACGTCGACGGCGAGGATGGTCCCGAGGATGCGCGGCCGCTCCAGGTCCTCGCTTGCGGCGAGGGTCGGCAGCAGCGCGCGATGACTTGCGTTGATGCGCGCGATCCTTCCAAGCGTGTCCTCCTCCTCGAAGAGCGCCAGCGAGCGCAAGCCCACCGCGCAAGCGAGCGGGTTTGCGGTGAAGGAATGGCCGTGCGGAAGCGCGCGGTCGAAGCTCTCGTCCAGAAACGCGTCGAAGACCCGGTCGCGCGCCACGGTCACCGCCATGGGCATATAGCCCGCGGTGAGACCCTTGGAGAGGCAGACGAGATCAGGCACCACACCGGCCTGCTCCATGGCGAACAGCGTCCCGGTGCGCCCGAACCCGGTCGCCACCTCGTCGAAGATGACGAGGATGCCCGCCTCCTGCGCAAGCTCGACGAGCCGTTGCAGAAAGGAGGGCCTGCACATGCGCATGCCGCCCGCGCCTTGTAGCAGCGGCTCGATGATCAGCGCCGCGATCTCTTGCCCCCGGTCCGCGACCAGATCCTGAAACGCCGACAACGCGCCGGCTTCGCGGCCTTCGACATCCTTGTCGCCCTCGAATGTGTGCGGGAAGGGCAGCACGCACACATTGACCATCAGGTCGCGGAAGAGCGGGAAGAAGCCGGAGCCGCGCCCCACCGACATCGCGCCGAGCGTATCGCCGTGATAGCCGCCGTCGAACGCGAGCAGCACGCGCCGGCGGGAGTCGCCGCTATTGATCCAGTATTGATAGGCGATCTTGATCGCGACCTCGACGGCGGTCGAACCATCGTCGGAGAAGAACACGCGATTTAGATCGCCTGGCAGAAGCCGGCACAGCGCCGCCGCCAGCTCGACCGCAGGGCGATGGGTGAAGCCTGCGAACATGATGTGCTCGAAGGCCTCGGCTTGGGCCGCGAGCGCCGCGTTGATCGCCGGGTGAGCATGGCCATGCGTGCAGGTCCACCACGACGCGACGAGATCGAGGATCTCTGTCCCGTCCGCATCGAAGAGCGAAGCGCCCTTCGCGCGTGTGATGACGATGGGTTCGGCCTCGGTCTGGTGCTGCGTGAACGGGTGCCAGACATGACGCTGGTCCAGCGCCAGCAGCGTCTTGACCCATTCCGCTTCGTCGCGCGCGCCGCTCACAGATTGCCCCGCGCAAGTTTGTCGAGGTCGAGCTCCGGCTTGATCTCGCACAAGACCATCCGGTCGATGCTTTCCAGCCATGGGATCTCCGCGATCACCTCCACTTGGCCGTAGCGTTCGATGGCGGCGCGATTATGCGGCGTCTCCGGACCGTTGATGACGACGCCGGCGATGGTCATGCTGCGCCGCCGCAGCGCCTCGAGCGACAGGAGCGTGTGATTGATGGTCCCGAGCGTCGATCGCGCCACGAGGATGACAGGCAGCTCGAGCGTGTCGGCGAGATCGATGACGAACTCACGCTCGGTGAGCGGCACGAGCAGGCCGCCCGCGCCCTCGACCACGACCGGGCGGCCCGTCTCCGGCGGGACGATCTTGGCAAGGTCGATTGTCACTCCCTCGCGCCGCGCGGCCTCGTGCGGTGCCATGGCGGCGGCCAGCAGATAGGTCTCCGGCAAGATGCGTTGTGGCGCCACCTCGGCGAGGCGTCGAACTGTCGCGCTGTCGGTCTCGGGCTCGGACCCGGCCTGCACCGGCTTCCAGTAATCCGCGTCGAAATGCGTCATGAGCCACGCGGAGACGAGCGTCTTGCCCACATCGGTGTCGGTTCCGGTGACGAAAAACCCCTGCACGATGTCTCCAGCGTCGAAAGCGTTAATGCGATGGGCGACTTTATCCAGCCAGTTCCCCTAGGCAAGGGCTGGACGGGGGGAGGGCATCGCGCGACAACTCCCATCCGCTGAATGAGGACGGCAGCAGACATGCTTAAACGAGCGATTTGGCCGCCTTTTGCATCCGGCGGTACAGCCCGCGGACATGGATTGAGTACCTGATGACGAAGCGTCGCCTCCTATCGCTGATCGTTTGCGCTCTAGCTCTGCTGCAAGCGGTGCCTGTTGCCGTGGCCGCCGCGGAGCAGAAGACGCTGCGCATGGCCTACGACTCCGATCCGACCTCTCTCGATCCCCATGAGCAGCTGTCGAGCGCGACGCTGCAACTGTCGCATCTTCTGTTCGATCCGCTCGTGCGCTTCAAGCAGGACATGACGCTCGAGCCGCGTCTCGCCAAGAGCTGGGAGCAGGTCGACAAGCGCACCACGCGCTTCCACTTGCGCGAGGGCGTGAAGTTTCACAGCGGGCGGCCTTTGAGCGCCCAGGATGTCGTCTGGACCTTCAATCGCCTGAAGCTCAGCCCGGATTTCAAGGCGCTGTTCGAGCCCTTCGAGGGCGCGCGCGCCATTGATGAGCTCACCGTCGATCTCATCACCAAGGCGCCCTATCCGCTGGTGCTCAACCTTGCCACCTACATCTTCCCGCTCGATCGGCAGTTCTACATCGGGAAGGACGAGCGCGGCCGCGCGAAGGACGACATCGTCAAGCACGGCGCATCGTTCGCATCGAGCAACGCATCAGGCACGGGACCTTTCACCATCGCGGCGCGCGAGCAGGGCGTGCGCATCGAGTTCAAGCGCTACGCCGATTATTGGGACAAGGACTCTCCCGGCAATGTCGGCCGCATCCTTTTCACGCCCATCAAGGAAGCGGCTACGCGCATCGCCGCGCTGCTCGCGGGCGATGTCGACTTCATCTCGCCCGTGCCGCCGACGGACGTCCCGCGCCTGAAGGCGCATCCCTGCTGCAACATCGTCACCATGCCGAGCACGCGCATCATGACGTTCGAGCTGAACCAGGCGCGCGTGCCCGCCTTCAAGGATCCGCGTGTGCGCCTCGCCGTCAACTACGCCATCAATCGCGTCGGCATATCCGAGAAGATCTTGCGCGGCTTTGCGACGCCTGCCGGTCAGCTTAGCCCTGAAGGCTATGCCGGCCACGATCCGGCGCTCGTACCGCGCTTCGATCTGGAGAAGGCCAAGGCCTTGATGGACGAGGCCGGCTATGGCGGCGGCTTTCCGGTCACGATGATGGCGCCGAACAACCGCTACATCGAGGACGCCCGCATCGCCGAGGCGGTTGCCGCCATGCTCGCCAAGATCGGCATCAGGGTCGATCTTCAGACCATGCCCAAGGCGCAATACTGGCAGCGCTTCGATGAGCGCGCGGCCGACATCATGATGATCGGCTGGCAATCCGATACGCAAGATTCCGCGAATTTTTACGAGTTCCTGGTGATGACCCCGGACAAGAAGACCGGTTATGGCCAGTACAATGCAGGCAACTACTCAAATGCCGAGGTCGATAAGCTCACGATCCAGAGCCAGACCATGACCGACCCCGAGATGCGGGGGCCGGTTCTCAAGAAGGTCGAGCGCATCCTTTACGACGACGCGGCGCTTGTGCCTCTGCATTGGCCGCACCTGACCTGGGCGGCCAGCAAAAACGTGCATATCGAGCCGGTCGTGAACGTCATCGACATGCCCTATCTCGCCGACCTCGTGATCGACTGAGCCGCTTCCGGCATTGGTCGCGATGCAGGCCTGACATATAGTGTGTCCCGGAGGAAGCGCACGCTAAGGTCGCGCTCATGCGCCAAGGTCTAAGTGCGCCGTGGGCTACATGAGGCAGGCGCTGCAAGTCGACGCGTTGCCGCGGCCGCCAACGGCCCGCCGCGCCGTAGCCACGGCCGCAGCTCTGGGCCTTGCCACGGGTTTTCTGTCGAGTCTCCCATCTCCCTTGCCGGACATTCGCCTGGGCGACCCTGCGATCCTCATCAACGCAACGGGCGTGCCTCTCCATGCCGGGCTCCTGTTCGCCGCCCTGGTCGCAGCTCTGATCTGGTCCTGGCAAGCGCGCGATCCCGCAAAGTGCTTCCTCGCGGCTGCCTTAACCGTCATCGGCTGGCTCACGGCCGTCAACACGGCCGATGAGATCATCTCTGAGATCGCCGCCTCGGATCTTTTCGGCACCGCGCCGGGGGCGAAGGACTCCCGTGAGATGCTTGGCTGGCTCGTCGCGGGCCTGAGCGGTGGGCTCATCGGCGCCGGCTTTACCGCCTGTGGCGTTAGTTTGGCCGTCCCTTCCTTCAGAAGCGCGCAGCTCTGGACCCTGGTCTTGGCCGCGGGCGCCCTTTCCGGACTACTTCTCTATCCTGCCGCTGCATTAGACGCCGGTTGGGTGCTGTTCGTCCCCTGGCAGGCTGCCGTCGCGGCCTCGATCGCGTATGGTCTTTCCCGGACCTGACTCGAACTCTCAGCCGCAACGCCCATCGACCTGAAATGAATCCATGAAAGCGCTCGCCGCTTCCCTCGGTTTTGTCGCGTGGCGCGTGGCGCAGGCGCTGCTCGTGATGCTGGCGATCCTGGTCATCGCGTTTGCCGTGCGCTCGTCTCTCGGCGACCCCTTGCGCGAGATCATGGGTGAGGCCGTCCCGCAAAGCGAGCGCGCGGCGCTCGAAGCGGAGCTCGGCCTCGACGCGTCTTGGCCCGTGCAGCTCGCGCGCTATGTCGGTGCTGCGGCGACCGGCGATTTCGGCTCGTCGTACATTTACAAGCGGTCCACGCTTGAAGTGATCCTTTCCAAGTTTCCGGCAAGCTTCGAGCTCGTGTTCGCGGCGAGCGTTCTTGCGCTCTTGCTCTGTGTGCCGGCCGGCATCTACTGCGCTGTGCGTCCCAACGCCCTTGGCGCGAAGCTCGTTCTGGGTCTCAGCACCCTCGGCATTTCGATTCCCGTTTTTCTCACCGGCATCTTCCTCATCACCATCTTCTCGGTCTGGCTTGGCGTGCTGCCCGCCTTTGGCCGCGGGGAGACCATTCAGATCGGCCCCTGGAGCACGGGCTTTCTCAGCACCGACGGACTGGAGCATCTGGTGCTTCCGGCCGTGACGCTGTCTTCGATCATGCTGCCGGTGTTCATCAGGCTGGTGCGTGGCGCCATGCTCGACGAGCTTGGGCGGGATTATGTCCGCACCGCGCGTGCCAAGGGGGCAGGGCATCTGCGCGTGTGGCTCAACCACGCGCTTCGCAACGCGCTTCTGCCGCTGGTTGCGGTGGGCGGCCTTCAGGTCGGGACCCTGCTCGCCTTTACCCTTCTGACGGAAACGGTTTTTCAGTGGCCGGGCATGGGCTTTCTCTTCCTCGAGGCGGTGACGCGAGCCGATATCCCACTCATCACGACCTATCTCATCGTGGTTGGGCTGCTGTTCGTCGTCACCAACACCATCGTCGATCTGTTGAGTCTGTACCTCGATCCGCGCATCAGCCTGGAGCGCGCCTGATGGCGGAGGAAGCTGCAAGCCGTCGCGGCGTTTTCGTCACTGCGCTTCGCCGCCCCGACGCCGCGGTCGCTGCGATCGTCCTTGGCCTGATCGTTGGCGCCGCAATCTTCGCCCCGCTCATCGCGCCGCAGAATCCGTTCGACCTCTCGAGCCTCGACGTCCTCGACTCCAATCTGCCGCCGGCATGGCTGGATGGCGGCGATCCGCGCTTCCTCCTCGGCACCGACGCGCAAGGCCGTGACCTTTGGAGTGCGATCCTTTACGGCACCCGCATCTCGCTGATCGTGGGCATTCTCGCCGTCGTCATTCAGGCCCTGATCGGAATTCCGCTCGGGCTGCTCGCCGGCTACCTCGGCGGGCGCATTGATATCGTCATTACG
>DASQLK010000038.1:0-2901 GCA_035630055.1 Methyloceanibacter sp.
ACGAGGCGCTTGTCCTTGTAGATCAGCCCGGCGCGGTAGAGGTCGATGAACACCTTGCGCACGGCGCGCGAGAGCCCCTCGTCCATGGTGAAGCGCAAGCGGTCCCAATCGCAGGACGCACCGAGGCGCTTGAGCTGGCCGACGATGGTGTTGCCGGACTCGTCCTTCCACTTCCAGACACGCTCGATGAACGCGTCGCGACCCATGGCGCGGCGGTTCGGCTCCTGCCGCTCCATGAGCTGGCGCTCGACCACCATCTGCGTGGCGATGCCGGCGTGGTCGGTGCCGGGCTGCCACAGCACGTCGCGGCCGCGCATGCGCTCGAAACGCACGAGCACGTCCTGCAGCGTGTTGTTGAGGGCGTGCCCCATATGGAGCGAGCCGGTGACATTGGGCGGCGGGATGACGATGGCGTAGGGTCGCGCATCCTTGCGCGCAGCGCGGCCGGCCGCGAAGGCGCCGGAACTCTCCCAGGCGCGGTAGATAGGCCCTTCAATAGAAGCGGGCTGATACGTCTTTTCGAGCATGGCGGTTTGGATCGTGGAAACGGCGCGCGGGTTCGCGTCCTACGCTTCCGCGTTCGTGGCTGTCAACCGCGGAGGGATTTGACGGCGCGTGGGAGCTAGGCGTCGTGGCGGCCGACGCGCCCCTGCTCCAGCTCCTCGCGCAGAGCCGCCGTCAGCACGCGCGACATGTTCTCATCGAGCCACTGGCGCAGCATGGGCCGCAGCATTTCCTTGACGCTGTCCTCCAGCGTCTTGGATGAGGCGTAAGGTGACTCCGCCGCGGCGTAGGAAGGTTCCGGAGCGGCGTAGGAGGTCTCGTAGGACGCCCCGCCATTCGCCGTGCCGCTCATGCGCGCGGCGATGAAGTCGATTGGCGCCTCGTCTTCGCTCTCACCCTGCAGATCGGCAAGATCGGAGGACCAGGAGGACTCCTCGCCCGTATCGCCATCGTCGGCGGCGAGCTGAGTATCGCGCTCGGCGGGGTCCTCCATGACAAGCTCGATGGCCGCGAACTCGGTCAGCACCAGTTCAGGCTCGGCCTCAGGCTCAGGCTCAGGCACGAAGGGTGCCGGCGCCGGCTCTGCGCTTCCCAGGCGGCCGGCGCGCAAGGCGGCGATGGCTTGCTCGAGGGCAGACGTGGCCTCGTCGGCCATCGACCTGGGCTCGGGGACAGCGTCCAACTTCGGCTCGGGCAAAACCGTCTCAAGGGTGAAATCAGGCTCCGGCTCCGGGGCGGGCTGAGGCCCATCAACCTCAAATTCGGCGTCGGTCATCATCTCGAGGGCGGACTCGTCCAACTGAAGCGTCGGCTCGTCCATGGCGCGCTGATCGCTCTCGTCCGGCAACGGCGTCAGGCCCAGTTCGCGGGTGAGATCGAGGACTTCGTCCTCCTCACCGCCGCCCTGCCCGCCGCTCAAGACGCGGGCGATGTCGTCGATGATCTGGCTGTCGGCCTCCATTTCGGCGCTGTCGGACTCACGCTCGTTCGCCGCAGGCGCGGCGTTCGGGGCCGCGCGGGGCGCGCCTTGATCGTCGTCAGCAATGATCCGCCGGATGGAGGCAAGGATCTCCTCCATCGTCGGTTCTGGAGCCCGCTCCATGTTGCCCATAACTCAAATTCCTCGCCGCCATTTGCCCGCAAACTGGCCCAGATCGCGCCAGGTGGCCGAAGGCCAAGTTTAACACACTGTTAACGCGCAAGTCTCGACTTGGTTGGACGGCACGCAGCCAAGGTTAACCAAGGCGCGGCCTGCCCGGCTCACTCGTCCGGCGCCGGTGGCGTCGGCGGACGAAGGCCCATCCATTTGTTCTTCACAATGTCATAGTGCTCAATCGGGTCATAATAAGGCACCGAAAGGCCAAGCGTCTGCGCATCCATACGGCCGATGGCGGCGTAGAGCGAATATTCGGCGACGACGCGATCGCGCAAGGCCGTGACGAGGATGATCTGGGCATTCAGGAGTTCGCGCTGGGCATCGAGCACGTCGAGGGTGGTGCGCTGGCCGACCTTCTCCTCCTCGCGCACGCCGGCAAGCGCGATGCGGTTCGCCTCGACGGCGGCCTCCGCGGAGCGGATCGCGGGGCCGGAGGACTGCAAAATGCCCCATTGCGAGATCACCTCGGCGTGGACGCGCAGACGCGCATCCTCGATGTCCTTCTTGCGCTGATTGTTGGTTTCCTTCGCCTGGCGCACGCGCGCGGCAACGCCGCCGCCCTGGTAGAAGGGAACGTTCACGCGCGCTGTGACGGTCGTGTCCTCGAGCTCGGCCAGCGACTGGCTCTGATCGAAACGCCTCTCATATTGCGCATCGAGCGAGGCGTTGGGCAGGAGTTCACCCATGATCTGCTGCACGACGAAGAGGGAAGCCTCCTCCTCGTAGACCGCCGCGAGGATGAGGGGGTTCTCGCCGTCGCCCAGCGTCATCGCCTCATCGATGTTGCCCGGCAGAAGGTGGATGATCGACTGCGGCGTGACGAGGTTCTCAGGCGGATGACCGATCACCTGCTGGTAGGCGGCGCGGCTCGTTTTCAAGTTCGCCTGCGCTGCGGCTAGGGTGGCTTGCGCCTCGGATTGCCGCGCCTCGGCCTGCGCCACGTCGGTGCGCGTCACCTCGCCGACCTCGAAGCGGTCCCGGGTCGCCTTCAACTGCTCGCCGAGCACCTCGACATCGTTCTCGCGCAGGCGGACCACGGCCTGGTCGCGCACGACGTTGACATAGGCCGTGACCGCATCGACGAGGATGGTCTGCTCGATATTGCGCAAGCTCTCGCGCGCCGCCTGGACAATCGACTTCGCCTGGCGGATCGCATTCAGGTTCTGAAAGCCCTCGAACAGCGGTTGCGAGAACTGGAAAGCATAGCCGCGCGGATGGGTCACGCCGTCGGTGGTGATGCC
>DASQLK010000039.1:0-8516 GCA_035630055.1 Methyloceanibacter sp.
AAGCTCGCCATAAGGACGCCCGCGCAGACCTTGTCCCGCGCCAAGCAGCGACACCGCTTCGAGGATGTTCGTCTTGCCGGCGCCGTTGTCGCCGACCAGCAGCACCGGGCGGTCGTCGAGCTTCAAATGCGCGCGCGCATAATTGCGGAAGTCGGTCAGCTTGAGATCGGCGACGTAAAGCCGCTCGGGCCGCTCGCGTGGCGCGGCGCCCGTCTCGTGTCCCCCCTGCGCCGCAGCGAGGAGGGCTGTCATACGCGCATCGGCATTAGGACGTAGAGCGCGGACAAATCCTTGATGTCGCGCACCATCGTGGGCGAACCGGGGTCGGCGAGCTGAAACTCGGCGGTCTCGCCTTCGAGCTGGCCCGAGATATCGAGGAGATAGCGGGCGTTAAAGCCGATCTCCAAGGGATCGTAGCCGTACTCCACGGCCAGTTCCTCGGTCGCGCTGCCGCTGTCCGGATTGTTCACCGACAAAACGAGTTTGCCGTCGTCGAGGCTGAGCTTCACCGCGCGCCCCTTGTCGCTGGAGAGCGTCGAAACCCGGTCCACGGCCTGCGCGAAGGCGGCATTGTCGACTTCGAGGCGCTTGTCGTTGCCTTGCGGAATGACGCGCTCATAGTCCGGGAAGGTCCCGTCGATCAGCTTCGAGGTGAGGATGACTTTCGGCGTGGAGACGCGGATCTTGGCGGGCGACAATTCGAGGCGCACCTCGCCATCGTTGTCTTCCACGAGCTTGGCAAGCTCGAGCACGGTCTTGCGCGGCACGATCACGCCCGGCATGCCTTGCGCGCCGGCAGGCAGCGGCATCTCGACCTGCGCAAGGCGATGACCGTCGGTCGCAACCGCACGCAACGTGGGCTTGCCGTCCTGCTCGCTCGCATGGAGATAGATGCCGTTCAGATAATAGCGCGTCTCCTCCGTCGAGATCGCGAAGCGGGTCTTGTCGATCAAGCGCTTGATGTCGGCGGACGAGATCGTGAAGGCGTGGCCGAGATCGTCGACGCTGAGCGAAGGGAAGTCGTCTGCCGGCAGCGTCTGCAAGGAGAACTGCGCCGGGCCGCAGGTGATGACGAGGCGGCCTTGCTCGCCGTCGCGTTCGAACTCGATGTCCGTGCCGTCCGGCAGCTTGCGCACGATGTCATAGAACATATGCGCAGGCACGGTAGTCGCGCCTTCGCCCTTGCTGCGGCAGGGCACCGTTTCCACGAGCTCCATGTCGAGATCGGTGGCGGTTAGCTTGAGCTCGTTCTTGCCGGCGCTGAGAAGCACGTTGGAGAGGATGGGGATGGTGTTCCGCCGCTCCACCACGCTTGCCACGTGGCCGAGCGCCTTCGTGAGACTGGACTTGTCGATGCTCCACTGCATGGGCTGGCTGGATACCTCTGAAACGGCTTCGACCGGCTGGTCGGGCCCCCTTTGACGGGACCGTCAAAGGCGGGCCTGCGGCTCCGAAATGGGTGTGATAGCGCGAAGAACCCCGCGTGAACTTGGCGCGATAATAGGGTTTTGGCAAGAGAAGCGAGGCCCCATCCGCGGCGGCGGAAAGGGCCTCGTTTCTTTGCGTTCTCTAGTCCCGCAGCAGGCGCTTGAGGAGCTCGATTTCCTCTCTGAGCTGGTTGTCGTCGCTCATGAGCTGCTCGACCTTGCGGATCGCGTGCAGCACCGTCGTATGGTCGCGATTGCCGAACCGCCGCCCGATCTCCGGCAGCGAGCGTGCGGTCAGGAGCTTGGCGAGATACATGCCGATCTGGCGCGGCCGCACGATGGAGCGGTTGCGGCGTCCTGAGAGGAGGTCGCCGCGGTTCACGCCATAATGCTTCGACACTGTGCGCAGAATGTCGTCGATGCGGACCCTGCGGGGCTCGGTGCCGCGCATGAGATCGCGCACGATCTGCTCGGCGGTCTCGAGCGTCACCGGCTCGTCGGTCAGCTGAAAGCTTGCCCGCAAGCGATGGATCGCGCCTTCGAGCTCCCGCCCGCTCTCCGTGAGGCGCTCGGCGAGGAATGCAAGCACGGTGTCCGAGACCGCAAGGCCTGCCGTGTCGGTACAGGCTTCGCTCGCCCGCTTCGACAGGATCTTGTGACGCAGCTCGTAGTCCATCGTCCCGATCTCGGCGACGAGGCCGCCACCAAGGCGCGATCGCATCCGGCTGTCGAGCTTGTCGAGCTGTGTCGGCGCGCGGTCGGCCGCGACCACGACCTGGCGGCCGCCGTCGATCAGGGAGTTCAGCGTGTGACAGAACTCCTGCTGGATGGTCGGCCCTTGCAGGAACTCCATGTCGTCGATGAGGAGAATATCGATCTTGCGCAGTTTCTCCTTGAAGGCGAGCGCATCGCGCGCCCTGAGCGCCTGCACGAAGCCCGACATAAAGCGCTCTGCCGTCAGGTAAAGCACCCGCGCCTCGGGCTGCCGCTGCGCGATCTCCCAGGAGATCGCGTGCAGGATGTGCGTCTTTCCGAGCCCCACATTGCCATGCAGGAAGAGCGGGTTGAACAGAGGCTGCGGCGCCGCGAACGCCCCCGCCACCTCTTGCGCCGCCGCATGGGCGAGCCGGTTCGAGGCGCCGGTCAGGAACGTCGCAAAGCTCAAGCGCGGATCGAGCGGCGATCCTTCGAAGCCGTCATAGCCAGTTCGCAGCGGAAGCTGCACCGCCGCCGCTTCCGGCGGCATGGGCAAGCG
This sequence comes from Methyloceanibacter sp., assembly GCA_035630055.1. GTDB lineage: Bacteria > Pseudomonadota > Alphaproteobacteria > Rhizobiales > Methyloligellaceae > Methyloceanibacter. Next base: position 2,683 of record DASQLK010000039.1, read on the forward strand.
CGGCGGTAAGGCTGCCTGCTTCGGCGCTTCCGCGAAATGCGGCTGCCTTACGCGAAACTCGATCCGCTCGACCTCGGGCCATTCGGCCCGGCCGAGACGCAGCACGAATTCATAGTAATGCGTTCGCAGCCAGTTGCGGAGAAACCGGGTTGCGACCGTCAAATGCATGACGACGCCATCGACCCGCTCCAGCTCCACACCCCGGAACCAGCTCGCAAAGACGTCTTCGCCGAGTTCTGCGCGTAGGCGGCTCTTGACCCGCGCCCAGGCGTCGAGAGGCGCGATTTGTTGTTCTTGCTGTGCCACGTTTATTGCCCTGCCCCATTTTTTCCTCCGCGCCGTTACGCGCCGCACGCAATGCACTTGAGCAGCCAACAAAATCGACACGGACCATTGTCATCATGACGCCAGTCAAGCCCCTCAGCTCTGTTGCCAGGGAAGACCGGCAGCCTTCCATCCTTCGACGGCACCACGATGCCTGCCTTCGTTGAGCGGCCCTTCGAAACCGCCAGCGACATTGTGACAAGCCCGGTATCCCGCCTCCGCCATCGCCTTGGCCGCAGCCAAGCTTCGGCTGCCCGAACGGCAAATAAAGAACAATTCGTCGTCTGCCTGGATGCCCAGCGCCTTCAACTCACCAGCAAGGCGCTCGACAAAGCGGGGATCCACGGACTGATCGGGAAAGGTTTGCCACTCCACGAGGAGAGGCCTCTTGCCGATCGAGCCTAGGTCGGGAATCCCCACATAGGTCCACTCCGCGCGTGTGCGGACGTCTACGAGTTGCGAACGCGGTGTCGCCGTGAGACTTTTCCAAGCCTTTTCCACGTCAACATCGTCGACCGCGCTATCGTCCGGCCGTGCACTCAACGGTCGCGTCCTCCATCAACGACAGAACGACGTACAAAAAATGTTTTGTGACTAACTATACTTGGTAGTTGGTGATCCGAAGACCACGAGCAACCACAGCTTACCCGTTAACTTTCAACAACATCTGGACCCCCTTACAACGGAGACAAAGAAAACCTGTCCCGGGAACTAACCAGGTACACGACGCTCGATTGTAAGGAAGGGGGCCTCCCCCGTTCGGATGACTGGACTATACACATCGGCCCCCACCCGATCAAGCCGACCCCCCTATACCAACTCGGCACACGGAAGATGTGAGGGCTCGACTCAGCGCCGATACTCAAGCCTCTGTGGAGGCACGCTGATTCGTTGAAGGACCTCGGGCAGGTGCGGGGTCGTCGACAGTTTTTGCACAGATGCCCCACGAAGAAATTTTTGCGCGTGACCGCCCATGCGCACACGGAGTCCGGGCATCGCCCTGCGGCGCCGAACTAACTCACTGATTATGATGATTATTTTGTGGCGCTCAGGGCGCCGTAAAACTGTTGCGGTTTCGCAACAAAGCCCACTATTGCGTGGGCTGCGCTTCCATGGCGGCCACGCGCTTGGAGAGACGGGAAACTTTCCGCGACGCCGTCTTGCGGTGGATGATGCCCTTCTGACCGGTACGGGCGATCGTGGGCTCGGCAGCGCGGAGCGCCTCCTGGGCGGCCTTGCGGTCCCCGGATGCGATGGCCTCTTCGACGCTGCGGGCTGCACTGCGCAGCCGCGTGCGGGATGCCTTGTTGGCGGCGGTGCGCCGCACGGTCTGGCGGGTCGCCTTTTTGGCGGATTTCGTATTGGCCATAGCTCGATCCTTTGCCCTCGGCTCGAGGGGGAAATACCCTGAAAGCGCTTTACGGAGATTGGCGTGTTCTATAGCGAGCGCTTTTTCAAGCGTCAACTGACGCTTGCGCCGGTCGCGCTCGCCAGCGGCTCTATTTGTTTCTGAACTCCGGCCTCCGCTTCTCGATGAAGGCGGCCATCCCCTCCTTCTGGTCCTCGGTCGCGAACAGCGAGTAGAACTGGCCGCGCTCGAAGCGCACGCCTTCGGCAAGGGTCGTGGCGAAGCCGCGATTGATGGCCTCCTTGATCATCATCACCGCGTGGCCCGACAGATTGGCGATCTTGTCGGCATCTTTCAGCGCCTCATCCATGAGGCTGGCGGCCGGCACGATGCGGCTGACGAGCCCGGCGCGCTCGGCCTCCTCGGCTTCCATGCGCCGCCCGGTCAGGCAAAGCTCCATGGCCTTCGCCTTGCCCACGGCGCGGGTGAGGCGCTGGGTGCCGCCGGCCCCGGGCATGATGCCGAGCGTGATTTCGGGCTGGCCGAACACGGCATTGTCCGCGGCAAGAATAATGTCGCAGCTCATGGCGAGCTCGCAGCCGCCGCCGAGGCAATAGCCGCCGACCGCGGCGATCAGCGGCTTCCGGCAGGCACCGATGCGGTCGAAGGGTGCGAGGAAGTCGCTGCCGTAAGCCTCGACGAAGGTCTTTTGATGCATCTCCTTGATGTCGACACCGGCGGCAAACGCCTTCTCGTTCCCGGTAATGACGATGCAGCCGATGCCCGGATTGGTCTCGAACAGATCGAGCGCGCGATTGAGCTCGCTGATGAGAAGCGTGTTGAGCGCGTTCAGCGCATGCGGCCGGTTCAGCGTGATGATGCCGACCCTGCCCTTGGTGGTGACGAGGAGGGTCTCGTAGGCGGACGGCGCGGCTTTGACGGTGTCCCTGCTCAGTTCTTCGACTGACATATCTCGGTCCTTATCGTTGACAGGTTGGACAGTAGAAGGTCGAGCGGCCGTTCTGGACGATCCGCTTGATGGTGCCGCCGCAGCCTTTGCGCGGGCATGGCTTGCCGCCGCGGCCATAGACCTTGAAGCGGTGCTGGAAGCGGCCGAGGCGTCCGTCGGCGCCCGCATAATCGCGGAGGCTGGAGCCGCCCGCCTTGATGGCCTGCTCCAACACGGCCTTCACGCCTTCGACCAGCGCTTGCGTCTTCGCCGTGGGCTTGCCGGTCTTCGTGGCGGCCGTGCCGGCCTTGCGGAACGGGGAGAGGCGGGCCCGATGCAGGGCCTCGCACACATAGATATTGCCCAGGCCAGCGATGAGACGCTGATCGAACAGCGCGGCCTTCAAGGATGCCGACTTGCCCTTGAGCCGGTCGGCGAGCCAGTCGGCAGTGAAGCCGGAACTGAGGGGCTCGACCCCCAGGCCCTTGAAGAGAGGGTGGGTGTCGAGCGCATCGGCGGGAATGAGATCCATGTAGCCGAAGCGGCGGGCATCGGTGTAGCGGACCACGCTGCCGTCATCCAGATAGAAGACGATGTGCTCATGTTTCGGCGTGGCGGGCGCAGCGTGGCCGAACTGGCCGGGCTTCGCTTTCGCCCCGTTGGCGCGGTCGATGCTGAACCGCCCGCTCATGCCGAGATGCATGACGAGCACTTCCCCATCGTCGAGCCTGGCAAGCAGATATTTGGCCCGGCGGTCGAGCGCGTCGATGCCCTTGCCCTCGAGCCGTTTGGCGAACCGGGCGGGCAGGGGGAAGCGCAAGTCCTCACGGCGCTGCTCCACCGTGGCGAAGCGCTTGCCGACGAGAACGGGCTCCAGCCCGCGCCTCACGGTTTCGACCTCAGGGAGCTCCGGCATCTCTGACCAATATAGTGCACTGCGGAATAGTTCCCATTGCGGTGCAACATAGCTTGAAATTCCGGCCTGCGCTATTGTGCAGCGCATGACCAAGGATTTTGGCGATCGAGGCAGGGACGGGTCGGAAAGCGCGAGCTTCGGCTTCCGCCGCGTCGCGGAGGAGGCAAAGCAAGGCCTCGTCAATCAGGTCTTCGCCAACGTGGCCTCCCGCTACGACCTCATGAACGACTTGATGTCCGGCGGCCTGCACCGGCTGTGGAAGGACGAGCTGATCGGCTGGCTCGCACCGCCCAAGGGCGCGACGCCCTACCGCCATCTGGATGTTGCGGGCGGCACCGGCGACATCGCCTTCCGGGTGCTGGCCCAGGCAGGCACCGGCGCCAAGGCCGTCATCTGCGATATCAGCGCCGAAATGATGGAGGCCGGCCGCACCCGGCCGCGCGGCTCCGATGCGCGGCTGCGCTTCGTGCAAGGCAATGGCGAGGCGCTGCCCTTCGCCGACCGAAGCTTCGACGCCTATACGGTCGCGTTCGGCATGCGCAATTTCACCCATCTCGAGGCAGGGATCGCCGAGGCCTTCCGCGTGCTCCGGCCCGGCGGCCGGTTCCTTTGCCTCGAATTCTCAGCCGTCGAGGTGCCGATCCTCGACCGGCTCTACGACGCCTATTCCTTTAACGCGATCCCGGCGCTTGGCGAGATTGTCGCCGGCGATGGCGGCTCCTATCAATATTTGGTGGAAAGCATCCGCCGCTTTCCGGATCAGCAATCATTTGCGCGTCTTATCGAGGCCGTAGGGTTCGAGCGGGTCTCGTACCGCAATCTGACCGGGGGCATCGCTGCGATCCACTCGGCGTGGCGACTGTGACGATTAAGCGATGAGCGCGATTGGCAACATGGCACGGCTGACCCGGGCGGGGGCGATCCTCGCTTGGAGCGGCGCGCGCGTCTTTCCCGAAGACACCGAGTTGCCGCCGCCTTTGGCGCTGTTCGGCCGCGTCACGAAGCCTCTGCGCAAGAACGGTGCCGACAAGAACGGCAACAAGGTCCGTCTCTCCGAGGCGCTGACCGCGCTCGGTCCGTCCTACATCAAGCTCGGGCAGTTTCTGGCAACCCGCGACGATCTCGTCGGCCGCGAAATCGCCCGCGACCTCGCAAGCCTGCAAGACCGCCTCCCGCCCTTCTCCGAGACGGAAGCGCGTGCAGCGGTGGAGGAGGCCCTCGGCGCCCCGATCGAAACGCTGTTCGCGGAGTTCGGACCGCCGGTTGCCGCAGCCTCGATCGCGCAGGTGCATAAGGCGGCCGTGCGCGATCCCGACGGCAGCCTGCGCGCGGTCGCGGTGAAGGTTCTCCGCCCCGGCATCGAGCAGCGCTTCCAGAAGGACCTCGACACCTATCTGTTCGCCGCGCGCATGGTCGAGCAGTTCCACGCGCCGTCACGCCGCCTGCGCCCCGTCGCGGTGGTCGACACGCTTGCGAAGTCCGTCGCCATCGAGATGGATCTCCGCATGGAGGCGGCCGCCATCTCCGAGATGGCCGACAACATCAAGAACGATCAAGGCTTCCGCGTGCCGAAGGTCGACTGGAACCGCAGCGCGCGCCGCGTGATGACATTGGATTGGATCGACGGCATCCCTATCGCCGACCGTGACGCGCTCGTCCGCGCCGGCCTCGACCCGAAAGCCATCGGCGCCACCCTGATGCAGTCCTTCCTGCGCCACGCCATGCGCGACGGCTTCTTCCATGCCGACATGCATCCCGGCAATCTCTTCGTCGCTGCGGACGGTGACATCGTTGCGGTCGATTTCGGCATCATGGGACGGCTTGGCCTGAAAGAGCGCCGCTTCCTCGCCGAGATCCTGCACGGCTTCATCACCCGCGACTATCTCCGCGTCGCCGAGGTGCATTTCGAGGCGGGCTACGTGCCGCGCAAGCATTCGGTCGCGCAATTCGCGCAAGCCTTGCGCGCCATCGGCGAGCCGATCATGGACCGACCGGCGAGCAAGATCTCGATGGCCCAGCTGCTCGGTCAGCTGTTTCAATATACCGAAGTGTTCGACATGCAGACGCGGCCCGAGCTGCTGCTGCTGCAAAAGACCATGGTGGTGGTCGAGGGAGTTGGCCGTAGCCTCGATCCCGAGCTGAACATGTGGATCGTAGCCGACCCCGTGGTGCAGCAATGGCTGGAAAGTCAATTCGGCCCCGGCGCGCAATTCGAGGCGGCGGCCGAAGGCGCCGTTTCGGTGGGTCGTTTCATGGGCGAAGTGCCGAAGCTGCTCGGCCACGCCGAGCGCACCGCC
>DASQLK010000040.1:0-5152 GCA_035630055.1 Methyloceanibacter sp.
AACGCCTCGTGGCCCGGGGTGTCGATGAAGGTGACACGATAGCCTGTCGGCGTGACGACCTGATAGGCGCCGATATGCTGCGTGATGCCGCCCGCCTCCTGGCTCACGACATTGGTCGTGCGGATGGCGTCGAGCAGCGACGTCTTGCCGTGATCGACATGGCCCATGATGGTGACGATCGGCGCGCGCGGCTCCAGATCCTCTTCCGTGTCGTCGCCGCCGATGAAGCCTTCCTCGACGTCGGCCTCTGAGACGCGGCGCACGGTATGGCCGAACTCCTCTGCCACGAGCTGTGCCGTGTCGGAATCGATCACATCGGTAATCTTGTGCATCGCGCCGTCCTTCATCAGGAACTTGATGACATCGACGCCGCGCTCCGCCATGCGGTTCGCCAGTTCCTGGATGGTGATGACCTCGGGGATCACCACGTCGCGCTGAATCTTCTGCTGGGCCTGCGGGCCCATCGTCTGCTTCTTCTGCCGCTCGCGATGGCGCTTGAGCGAAGCCAAGCTCCGCTGCCGCTGCTCCTCGTCGAGCGCGTTCGTGATGGTCAGGCGGCCACGGACGCGGCGGTCGTCGCCGCGGCGGACGGGCGGCGCGCTCTTCTTGTGGCGCGCATCCTGACGTGGAGCCTCTTCCTCTTCCTTGAGCGGTTTGCGGGCGACGACCTCTTCGGTCTTCGGCTTGGCGGCCTTCGCCTCGGCTTCGGCGCGCTGACGCTCCTCCGCAAGGCGTGCTTCCGCCTCGGCTTGCGCCCTTGCCGCGATCTCTTCCGGCGAGGGGCCGCGCTCGGCCTCTATCCGTGCGCGCTCGCGCTCATCCGCCTCGCGCTCCCGGGCCCCATGCAGGGCCTTGACGCGGGCATCCTTTTCTTCGTCGGAAAGCGGGCGCAGCACCGCGGGGCGGCGCGACTGAGCGTCATCACGTGCGGGCTTCGCCGGAGCGGCCGGCGCAGGGGCAGGCACCGCCTGCTGCACGGGCGTTTCCTTCGGCTCTTCGACGGGCTGTCCGCCGGGGCCCAGGGTCCGCCGCTTCTTCTTCTCGACCAGAACGGACTTCGAACGCCCATGGCTGAAGCTTTGGCGCACATGGCCGGACTCCACCGTGCGGCGCACGTTGAGCGTCATTTTGCGGGAACCCCGCGCGGTCTTGCCTTCAGATTCGTTAGTCTCGCTCATTCCCTGTCCGTATCTCGATCCATTGTGGCAAATGCTGCGCCGCCGCCTCGGTAGCGCTCAACACGTTTTGCCGCCTCGACAAAGTTCGCAGCAGCTCCGCCCTGGATCAGGGCTGCATGTATCACATTTGTCCGGCCCGATGCCAAACCCAATTCATCGGCGCTGAAGGTGCGGATGGCCGGATTGCCGGCCTTAACACCTTGTGCACCGAACTTCGCATCCAGCTTCCGGCAGCCGTCATTGGCGGCCTCCTTCGCGTGGATCAGCCCGATGACCCGCCCCCGCGACAGGGCATCCTCGACCTTGCCGTTGCCGAAAACCACGCCACCCGCCTTGTTGGCAAGCCCCAGGGCGCCGAGCGCCGCGTCGGTCAACAGCCGGTCGACCTGCGCCGCGAGGTCCTTGCGGACCGTCACCTCAGTCTTCAGGGCCCTGGCAAAGACGTTTTTCTTGGCCGCCTCGGCGACGCAGTCCTGGGCCGCCGTCAACCATACCCCGCGGCCGGGAAGGCGCTCCTTGAGGTCCGGGACGATGTCGCCCCCGGGACCGAGCACGAAGCGAAGCAGATCCTCTTTAGGCCGGCGCTCCCGCGTCAGCGCGCAACGGCGCATAGGGCCAGTTTCTTCGGCCTCCATGCAGCCAGCATCCTGCTGCTTGGCACCATCCTGCCGCAAAGGCAAATGCTCCTCTCGAGGCCATCACGCCGCGCTGCCGGCCGGGGTCTCTTCCTCGGCAGGCTCGCCGGAGCCGGCCTCATCGCCTTCATCTTCGTCCGCCTCGGCCTCTTTGGGCCGCAGATCGGCTTCTGTGATCCAGCCCGCCTTGACGCGCGCCGCCAGGATCAGCTCTTCCACTTGCGCCTTCGACAAGCCGAAGCTGTCTATGAAGCCTGCATGGTGAATGGTGTCCTTGTCCTTGCGCTCGCTCCAGCCGGCGAGATCGTCAGTGGCGCAGTCGGCGAGGTCCTCGACGGACTTCACATTGTTCTCGCCGAGGGCGACGAGCATCGCCGTGGTGAGGCCCGGAACTTCAGTCAGCTCATCGGCAACGCCGAGCGCCTTGCGCTTGGCATCGAGCTCCGCCTCGACCCGGTCCAGATGCTCCCGCGCACGGGTCTGAATTTCATCGGCGGTCGTCTCGTCGAAGCCCTCGATCGAGGAGATTTCAGATGGTTCCACGAATGCTACTTCCTCGATAGAGCTGAAGCCTTCCGAGGCGAGCAGCTGTGCGATGACTTCGTCCACGTCGAGCGCCTCCATGAACATGGCGGAACGCTCCGCGAACTCCGTCTGGCGGCGCTCGGACTCGCTCGCTTCGGTCATGATGTCGATATCCCAGCCGGTGAGCTGCGAGGCGAGCCGCACGTTCTGGCCCTTACGCCCGATGGCGAGCGAAAGCTGGCTGTCCGGCACGACGACCTCGATGCGCTCGGCGTCCTCGTCGAGGACGACCTTGACCACCTCGGCCGGAGCAAGACCGTTCACGATGAACGTCGCCGCATCGGGCGACCACTGGATGATGTCGATCTTTTCGCCCTGGAGCTCATTCACCACGGCCTGCACGCGGCTGCCACGCATGCCGACGCAGGCACCGACGGGATCGATGGATGCGTCGCGCGACACGACCGCGATCTTGGCGCGGCTGCCGGGATCGCGCGCAACGGATTTGATGGTGACGATGCCTTCGTAGACCTCGGGCACTTCCTGGGCGAATAGCTTCGCCATGAATTCCGGATGCGTTCGCGACAGGAAGATTTGCGGCCCGCGCTGCTCGCGGCGCACGTCATAAACGTAGGCGCGGATGCGATCGCCATAGCGGAAATTCTCGCGCGGCAGGGTCTCGTCGCGGCGCACGATGGCTTCGGCGCGGCCGAGATCGACAATGACATTGCCGTACTCGACGCGCTTCACGATGCCGTTCACGATCTCACCGACGCGATCCTTGTACTCGTCATATTGGCGCTCGCGCTCGGCCTCGCGCACCTTCTGCACGATGACCTGTTTGGCGTTCTGCGCCGCGACGCGGCCGAAATCGAGCGGCGGCAGTTCCTCTGCCAGAAAGTCGCCGATCTGCGCGTCGGGATTGCGCCGGCGCGCTTCCGCGAGTGGGACCTGTGTCGCCTCGTTGGTGACGTCCTCCGCGACCTCTAACAGCCGCGCGAGCCTGACCTCGCCAGTCTTGGGATCGACCTCGGCCCTGATCTCGTTCTCGCTGCCGTAGCGTGATTTCGCCGCCTTCTGGATGGCGTCTTCCATCGCCGCGATCACGACCTGGCGGTCGATGGATTTCTCGCGCGCGACGGCGTCCGCAATCTGTAGCAGCTCCAGCCTGTTGGCGCTTACGCCTGCCTGAGCCATGGCCATAGTCCTCCGATCCTTGACCCTGCGCCTGCCCTCTCTAGGGCAGCGCGGTATCCCTTAATGCGCCTGCTTCTTGGAAGCGGGCTCGGTGAAAAGCGTGCTCGTGTCCAACACGAGCTTTGCGTCGTGGATGAGCGCAAAGGGGAGACCGATCACGACCGGTTCGGCCTCGCCTTTGAGCTCCATCTTGATCCGCACCTCGCCATCCTCCACGCCTTCGATGACGCCGCGAAAACGCTTCCGGCCGTCGACGAGCTCTTTCAGCTCGATCTTCGCCTCATGGCCCGCGTAGAGCTCGAAATCACTCGGCCGCACCAGCGGCCGGTCGATGCCCGGCGATGAGACCTCAAGCCGGTACTGGCCCGGCATCGGGTCGTAGGCGTCGAGCACCGGCGACAGTCTGCGGCTGACCAAAGCGCAGTCGTCGATCGTCATCTGCCCGTCCGCCCTCTCCGCCATGATCTGCACCGTTCCGCCCTCGCGCCCCGAAACCTTCACGCGGATCAGCCGAAAGCCCAGCTCCTCCAGAACCGGCTCGGCCAAGTCTGCGATGGCGCGTGCCGGACCGGTCTCGAACACGAAGCGGCGGTCGGCGTCTGCGGCAGGGGTGGACATACGGTTTTAAGCCATGCTCCGGAGCCGCGCACGCGCAAGCGGCGGAGCCTAACAAAAAGGAGCGGGCCGAAGGCCCACTCCTGATCCAATACCATCATGAGTTCGCCGGTAATATACGGGGTTTTCTCAAGGTTTCAAGGCTATTGGACCGTTACGATTGGCCAAAAACCGCAAACCTTAGGGCCCGGTAAAGAGCCCTGAAGCGGTATCTCACCTCATTGCGGCCGGGGGTGGGCGCTCATCGCGCCGAAAGCGGAGATAGGCCGGCTTTCGGCCCTCGCTCAAAGCTTTGCGTTCGTAACGGGTCTCCGGCCAGTCCCGCGGTCGCGACGTCCAGTCGGCGGCGCTTTCGGCGAGCCAAGTGAACTGTCCGCTCCGCTGCAGGACGAGAAGGGCCTCCGCGGCATAATCGCCGTCATCGCTGGCGAAGCGTAATTCGCCTCCTGACTCGAGCACCCGCGCACACGCCAGCGCCGTAACTCTCGACATGAGCCGTCGCTTCCGATGCCGCAGCTTGGGCCAGGGATCCGGGAACAAGATGAAAATGCGCCCGATCACGCCATCGGGCAGCCAGGCCAGAACGTCCCGCGCATCGCCGTCATGCACGCGGATATTCTTCAGGCGGCGGCTCTCGACGCTGCCCAGCAAGCTCGCCATGCCATTGATGAAAGGCTCGCAGCCGATAAATCCGACTTCGGGGTGCTGTTCGGCCTGCGCGAGAAGATGTTCGCCCGAGCCGAACCCGATCTCGAGCCAGACCGCGTCGATGCTCTGCGGGAAGAGAGTGTCGCGGTCGTAAGTCTCGCCGAGGTCCAGGCGGAGCCGCGGCAAGAGCTCTTCCATGAGACGCGTCTTGCGCTCGCTGAGCGGTTTGGCTTTGCGCCGGCCGTAAGACCTGAGCGGCCGTTCTGCGCTGGATGTCTTTTCCATACCCCCGTCATGCCCGGCCCTGCTCCGGGCATCCACGACTATTTTTCGTCGTGAAAAATGGATGGCCGG
>DASQLK010000041.1:0-3088 GCA_035630055.1 Methyloceanibacter sp.
CGCGGCAGCACGCAGCCCGAAGCATCCTTCGCCGAAATAAACCCGGCTCATATAGTGCTCCAGGATTTCGGTCTTGCTCAGCCGCCATTCGAGCCAGAGCGAAAGAAGGGCCTCCTTCTGCTTGCGCTCGAGCGTCCTGTCGCTGGACAGGAAGGCGTTCTTCACGAGCTGCTGCGTGAGCGTGCTGCCGCCCTGCACGAAAGTGCCCGCGTCGAGATTACGAAACAGCGCGCGGGCCGTTCCGATCGGATCGACGCCCAAATGATAGCGGAAGCGCCGGTCTTCCATCGCGAGCAGCGCATCGACGAAATGATCGGGCACCTCGGAGAGCTGCACCGATTCCGCGACGCAGCCGCCGCGGCGTGCAAACGGCTGGCCGTCAATGCCATGGAGAACGAGCGTCCGTTCGGCCGGCGGCTGCAGCTGGCTGAGCGAATAGTTTCCGAGCGGCGTCACCAAGGCGAAGGGCGTTGCGACGAGGAGGCCCGTCACGAGGAGACCATTTGCGCCGGCAGACAGGAGGCCGCCGAACCAAAGCGCGCCGGTGCGTGCCCAGGCGCGCAGCTTCGACGGAGTTGGCGGTGCGGTGTCGATGGTCTCAGGCCCGCTCGTTGACTTATCAGAGGTCATGGCGATGGCGCGCCTTGCGGCGAGGCTTGCACGAACCTGCCATAGACCCAGCCGCGCTTGCCGCTGTCCGGCTCGATAACCTCGACCCAGTCACGATCCCGATACGCGACGCGCAGCCTCTCGCCCTTTTGCGCCACGCCGATCACCGGGTTGGCGCGCGTCGGACCGCTGCGCATATTGACCCCGGCGAGCGCCCTGACCCAATCGCCATCCTCCTCTTCAGCGGGAGCGGCCCGGTCGGCAGGCGCGAATTCAGCGCCGGCAAGCGGGGATGTGGCGACCCCTCTACTCGTACCTACGGTTCCGGCATCTGTGGGTTCTTCGGGCTCGGCAGCTGTCACGAGCTCGGACGGCGTGAAGATCTCGACCGCCCGGTGCACGGCTAAACCGCCGACGAGCAGGACGGCCAAGCCGAGGACGGCTAAAATCGCCGCATATCTGAGTTTTCCGTCCACTTTTGCGCCTTTTTCCCGCTTCGCCTTTCCTACCCTGGCAACGGTTGAATTACCCTAACGTTCCGGGCACGGGTATCGGGCGCTGCAATCGATCTGAATGCCCCCTTAAGGGCCGCAACCCTCTCTTCAGCGGCCTGACGTGCTAGCAAGGCGGCCATGAACCGGAATGACAGGCAGGACTGGACGGGGCGCCACGCCCCGAGCCTTGCCGACTTCGAGACCATCGCCGACGCGGCCTATCGCCGCCTGCCGCAAGGCTTTCGCGCGCTCTGCGCCGACCTCGTCATCCGGATCGAAGACTTCGCCACCGACGACGTTCTCGACTCCATGGGGATCGATTCGCCCTTCGATCTACTCGGGCTCTATTCCGGCGTCGACCTCTCCCACAAAAGCGTGCTGGATTCCGGCGGCCTTCCCGACATGGTCTTTCTGTACCGGCGCGCGATCCTGGATTATTGGGCCGAGCACGAAGATACGCTCGAGGCCATCATCACCCATGTTCTCGTCCATGAGATCGGCCATCATTTCGGCCTTTCCGACGATGACATGGAGCGGATCGAGGCCGAGGCCGGGACCTGATCAAGCCGTCGCGGTCAAGCAGTTTTGCGTGTTGACGAAGGCTTAAGGGGCCAAGCACACTGACCCCAAGAACTGGAGCCCGCGGGGGAACTTGGACATGCAGGCAGCCCGCTGGCTCGCAGGCGCGGCGATCGCCGCCGCACTCTTATGCGGCAGTTCGGAGCCGTCGCGCAGCATCGGCGAGACCGCCAAGGTCGTGCAGCCGGGCAAGCTCGTCATTGCCGGGCGTCGGCTATCCTGCGGCGCCACCGCCACGCTGATCCGCGATTTCGAAGGCTTCGCCGTCTCCTCCAGCGTCATCATGCTCAATATGCAGGCACTGAAGGAATTGCCCCGGCGGGTGCAGTGGCTGATCTACTACCACGAGTGCGGCCATATTCTATTGGGTCCCAACGAGGCGGCAGCCGACTGTTACGCCGTGCGCCGGGCCCGCCGCGAAGGCTGGCTGAACAAAACCGGCTTGGAGGAAATTTGCGCCACCTTCAACATTTCGGGCCACGGCCCCGTGCACGCCGACCCCGAGGAGCGCTGCACCCAACTCCGCCAATGCTTCATGAAGAAAGGCATTACCGCCGATGGCGGCCACTGAACCCGCCTGCGCCCACAAGTGCAATTGCGCCTTAAGCCTTCGCCCCGTACACTCGCGATTCATATGAGGGAACGCCGGTCAGTCTTGTTGGCGCCGCTCTGCGCGGCGATGCTTGGCATGGTTCTGCTGAGCGGCAGCGCGCTCGCGTCCGAATGGCCGAACCGCGAAGGCTCCCCCGCGCGAGGCCCGAGCATCGAGGAATACCTGGAACAGTCCGGGCCCGACGCGAAGGTCATCAACCACGGCGCATTGAAGATCGACGGCAAGACCGTGAACTGCGGCAAGCGCCCGACCGTGCTCAATCCAAACTTCGACAGTTGGGGCGGCGCCTTTCCCGGCTTCGTGATCCTCAACACCAAGAAGATCAACGGGCTCTCCACCGCGGTGAAGCTCTACGTCTATTCCCACGAATGCGGCCATCAGTTCATCGGCGCCGACGAATCGGCTGCCGACTGCTTCGCCGTGCGCCGCGGCGTCCGCTACGGATGGCTCGATGCAGTTGGGCTCGAAGACATCTGCACCTTTATCTCGACGTTGAAAGGCGATGCAGTGCATCCGCCGGGACCGGTCCGCTGCGAGTCGATGCGCCAGTGTTATGCCAATGCGGTGAAGGGTTCCGGCCGCTACACCTCCAGCCCGCCGACACGCGCCCATACGCTCGGCCCCTCGGATTAGCTTTCCGCCGGATCAGAAAATCCAGGCGGTCAGCAGCCAAAAGATCACGAAGAAGATCAGAAAGCCGAGGATGGTGAACGGCAGTTCGCCGAAGATCGCGTCGCCGCCGGACGCGACGGTCATCACCAGGATCGCGACGAACGACACGCCGAGGGCGACG